>CAIKKO010000205.1 GCA_903828025.1 uncultured Sphingomonadales bacterium | reverse complement strand
TTTTGCACCGACAGCGGAGATATTGCGGTAGGTTTCTGCCACCGCTTGCTTGCCGCCTTCGTAGGGGTCGGCGTAGCAATAGCGCGGGGTGCAGTCGGTGCTCATCGCGAGCGCCTTCTGCGTGCCGTGGATGCGCACCACCGCCGCGTCGCCGCCGGACTTCTGCAGCGTGTCCGCGCCGACTTGCGAATCGTATTGCTCATAGATCCAGCGGCGGCTGGCGAGATCGGGGCAGGCCATGAGCCTCAGCAAATCCGCGCCGATATCGGTGCTTTCGGGCACGTCGCCGAGCGGCTTGACCGCAGCCCAGACTTTGTAATCCGTGAGGCTCAGCGCCGGGCGGTCATAGAGCGGAGCGTCTTCGGCGAGGGGGCCGAGTGGGATGTCGCACACCACTTCGCCTTGGAAAGTCAGCACCATATGGCCGGTATCGGTGACTTCGCCGATGACTGCGAAATCGAGTTCCCACTTCTTGAAAATCGCCTCGGCCATGGCCTCCTTGCCGGGCTTGAGCACCATGAGCATGCGCTCCTGGCTTTCCGAGAGCATCATTTCATAAGGCGTCATGCCCTCTTCGCGGCAAGGCACTTTGTCCATGTCGAGAATGATGCCGGCCTTGCCGTTGGTGGCCATTTCGACCGACGAGGAGGTGAGGCCCGCCGCGCCCATGTCCTGAATCGCCACGATGGCGTCGGTCGCCATCAATTCGAGGCAGGCCTCGATCAGCAGCTTTTCGGTGAACGGATCGCCGACTTGCACGGTGGGGCGCTTGGCTTCGGAATCCTCGCCGAAATCGGCGCTGGCCATCGTCGCGCCGTGGATACCGTCGCGCCCGGTCTTGGAGCCGACATAGACGATCGGATTGCCGATGCCGGTGGCGGCGGAATAGAAGATCTTGTCCTGATCGGCGACGCCCACAGTCATCGCGTTGACGAGGATGTTGCCGTCATAAGCGGGGTGGAAATTGGTTTCGCCGCCCACCGTCGGCACGCCGACGCAGTTGCCGTAGCCGCCGATGCCCGCGACCACGCCTTGCACCAAGTGCTTCATCTTGGGGTGATCGGGGCGGCCGAAGCGCAGCGCGTTCAGGTTGGCGACGGGGCGCGCGCCCATCGTGAACACGTCGCGCAGGATGCCGCCCACGCCCGTTGCCGCGCCCTGATAGGGCTCGATGTAGCTGGGGTGGTTGTGGCTCTCCATCTTGAAGATCGCCGCCAGCTTGGTGCCGTCCGGACCATCCCCGATGTCGATCACCCCTGCGTTCTCACCCGGGCCGCAGATCACCCACGGGGCTTCCGTCGGCAGCTTTTTCAGATGGATACGGCTCGATTTGTAGGAACAGTGTTCAGACCACATGACCGAGAAAATGCCGAGCTCGACCAGATTGGGTTCGCGCCCCAGCGCGGTGAGCACGCGGGCATATTCTTCCTCGGACAGCCCGTGGGCGGCGACGGTTTCTGCGGTGATGGTTGCGGTGAGGTTCGGGGCCATGGATGCGCCTTTAGCGATGCGGCGCGGGCAAGGCGAGTCTCAAGAGGCGCGGTTTACCCGGGTTGATTGCAGCCAGACCGCCAGCGCGGTGAGCAGGCCATAGGCGGCCAGCGCGGTCAGCGGCAGGCTGGCATCGACCACGGTGGTGCGCGCACCGAACCAGTCGATGAACTGGACGAGCGCGAATGCGACGACCAGCGCGCCCAGCGCCCATTCGGCACGCGGCGAGATGGGGCGGGTGCGCGCGGTGTAAAACGCCAGCGATCCGAAAATCAGCGCGAGCTCCAGCGGTCGTTCGATCAGCGGCATGTTCCAGAGCCCCAGCCCGAGTTTCGGCGGCGCTCCCGCCAGCGTGAGATCGGGGCGGTGGACAAGATAATCGAGCAGCCAGTGCGAGACGACCATCGCCGCCGTGATCCAGCCCGCCGCACGGCTGCGGACGGTCAGCCCGACCAGCGCGCCGAAGCCCGCCGCCCAGACCAGGGTGCCGAGCAGGCTGTGCGTATAGGGCATGTCGTAAAGGTCGAGCCAGTTGCTTGCGGTCATCCCCGGCACCAGCCGGAAATGCTCGATCCCCAGCAGCGCAAACGTGAAAAAGCCGAAGTCGATCAGCTGCGTGCCGACCATCAACACGGCGAGCGGCGGGGCCTTGCGCGAGGTCGCGGCGATGAACGCGGGGGCATAGTGACCGATGAACATGGCGGTTATCCTGCGGTCCTTCTATCCTGCCAGCGTGCGCGCGGCCCAGGTGGCGACGGCGGCGGCCATGGCCGTGGCGAACGCGCCCCAGGTCACGTCGATCAGCGTGACATGGAGCGGCCAGCGCGCGAGCGTGGCCTGGTTGGTCAGATCATAAGTCATGTAGCACATGGCCCCGAGCAGCGCGCCGTTGAGCGCGCCTGCGCCGACCCCCTGCGCGATGCCGGGGCGCACCGCGAACCACACAAGTCCCGCGAGATAGGCGAGGTAGAACACCCCTGCCGGGGGCAGGCGAAACGTGGGCGCGAGCAAATCGCCCAGTGCCGGGCGATAGAGGTTTGGCCCGGCCCAGCCGAGCCACGCGGCATCCAGTGCTCCGAACACCAGCGCTGCTATTGCGTATGCGATCACCAGTTGCATGCATCTGCCCCCTGCCTCGAAGCTTGACCGGCTGCGGCTCGCCCGTCAATGCTGGCGCGGATGGGAAACACAGCCGACATTTCGGGCGACATTGCGTCGCTGAGCTTCGAGGATGCGCTCAAAGCGCTGGAAGAGATCGTCCGCCGCCTTGAAAGCGGTGCGGCGCCGCTCGACGAATCGATTGATCTCTATGCCCGGGGCGATGCCTTGCGCGCGCATTGTCAGGCGCGGCTTGATGCGGCGCAGACCCGGATCGAGGGAATTGTCGCGGACCGGGAAGGGAAGCCGACCGGAGTGCGACCGTTCGATGATGCGGCCAGCGGAGCCTCGGCATGAGCGCGATGCTGCGAACCGACCCGTGGCAGGAACTGCTGCGCCCGGCGCTGAAGCGCATCGCGGAGGATATCGACTCCAGCTTCGATGCGCTGCTGCCGCTGGCGAATGACCCGCGCGACCGGCTGATCGAGGCGATGCGCTATGCCGCAATCGGCGGCGGCAAGCGGCTGCGCCCGCTGCTGGTTTCGGCCACCGCCAGCCTGTTTGGCGCGGACCGGGCGATGGCGATCCGGGTCGGCACCGCGATCGAGGCGATCCACGTCTATTCGCTGATCCACGATGATCTGCCGTGCATGGACAACGACGCGCTGCGCCACGGCAAGCCGACGCTGCACGTTGCGTTCGATGAGGCGACGGCGGTGCTGGCGGGCGATGCCTTGCACGATTTCGCGTTCGAAGTGCTGTCCGATCCGGGGCTTAGCGGCGATCCTTTCGTGCGGATCGAGCTCGTGCGCGCGCTCGCGCTGGCGAGCGGGATGAACGGCATGGCCGGCGGCCAGATGATGGATATCGCCGCCGAGACCGCTTCGTTCGACCTTGCGACCGTCACCCGGCTGCAGCAGCTCAAGACCGGGGCGCTGCTGGCGGCGGCGGTCGAGATGGGCGCGATCCTCGGGCGCACGCCGCCTGAAGGCCGCGTGCATTTGCGCGGCTATGCGCGCGATATCGGCCTTGCCTTCCAGATCGCCGACGATCTGCTCGATGCCGAGGGTGACGAAGAGGCGGCGGGCAAGGCGCTGCGCAAGGACGAAGTGGCGGGCAAGGAAACCTTCCTCTCGCTGCTCGGGCCCGAGCGCGCGCGCGAACAGGCGCACTTCCTGGTCGATCAGGCGGTGCAGTACCTCGCCTCGTATGGCGAGGAAGCGGATCTGCTGCGCGCGCTGGCGTGGTTCATTGTCGAAAGGGATCGGTAAATGGGGGAAGGTTCGGGAACTGAGAGGATCGGGGTATACCCCGGCACGTTCGATCCGATCACGCTGGGGCATCTCGATATCATCCGGCGCGGGGCCAAGCTGGTCGACCAGCTGATCATCGGCGTCACCACCAACCCGTCGAAGAACCCGATGTTCACCCCCGAAGAGCGCATGGCCATGGTGACGCGCGAAGTCGCCGCGCAGGGCATCGCGAACGTCTCGGTCATGGGCTTCAATGCGCTGCTGATGAAGTTCGCCGAAAAGCAGGGCGCGAACGTGATCGTGCGGGGCCTGCGCGCCGTCGCGGACTTTGAATACGAGTACCAGATGGCGGGGATGAACCAGCAGCTCAACGACGGGATCGAGACGGTGTTCCTGATGGCCGACGTGAGCTTGCAGCCGATCGCTTCGAAGCTGGTCAAGGAAATCGCGCTGTTCGGCGGGGAGATCAGCAATTTCGTTACCGGGCCGGTGCGCGACGAAGTGGTGGCGCGGGTTGCGGCGATGGGGCAACTCGGCGACTATTGAGCGCGCGTTCGGTCGCGGCTGGGCCTGTTGGCTGCGATTGTTCAAGGCTGCGATTGTTCATTGCAGGGTCAGCCCCTCGCGCCTATCCGCCGCAGGCTAGGTTTTGGCGCATGGATTCTGGGTTAAGGTGAGTGGATTGATGGCATCGCGTTTGTTCACCCGCTTGGCCGCAGGGCTCGCGCTCGGCGCGGTCGTTGCGATTTCGACCTTTGCCGCCCCCGCGCTGGCGCAGCACGCGGCCGAAAAGGAAGCGGTCAAGCCGATCAAGGTCGATCCGATCAAGCACGCCCAGACGATCACCTATGCGGTCGATACTGACATTGCGCATGATCCCTCCAACGTGCTGCTGCTCGATCTGTCGAACGGCGGCCGGGTGGCCATCCGGCTCATGCCCGAGTGGGCGCCCCATCATGTCGAGCGGATCAAGACGCTGACCGAGCAGGGTTTTTACAACGGGGTGATCTTCCACCGCGTGATCGACGGCTTCATGGCGCAGACCGGCGATCCCACCGGCACCGGGCAGGGCGGATCGAAGCTGCCCGACCTCGACGCCGAGTTCAACGATATCCCGCACTTGCGCGGCACGGTCTCGATGGCGCGCACCGATGCGCCCAATTCGGCCAACAGCCAGTTCTTCATCGTGTTTTACCCTCGTTTCGCGCTCGATCACAAATACACCAATTTTGGCCGGGTGATCGCGGGGATGGACATTGTTGATGCGATCACGCGCGGCGAGCCGCCCAAGAATCCGACCAGAATCGTGCAGGCCAGCCTCGCTTCGGACAACAAGGCTCCGCCCCCGCCGCCAGCCCCCGCTGCGCCGACCACGTTCACGGCGGACATGCTCAGCAATTCCAAGTCCAACTGACCACGCAGCGCGTTTAAGGTGCGCCCATGCGCGTAGACCTGTTCGATTTCGACCTGCCGCCCGAACGGATCGCGCTGCGCCCCGCCGCCCCGCGCGATTCGGCGCGGATGCTGCGGGTGGGGCTTGATGGCCCGTTCGCTGATCATGTCGTGCGCGATTTGCCCGCGCTGCTGCGCGCGGGCGATGTGCTGGTGTTCAACGACACGCGCGTGATCCCCGCGCAGCTGGAAGGCACGCGCACCAAAGAGCAGGGGAGCAATGCCCGGATCGGCGCAACCTTGCACAAGCGCCTCGATCTGCGGCGCTGGCAGGCCTTCGTGCGCAACGGGCGGCGGCTGAGCGATGGTGATGTGATTGATTTCGGCGCGGGTGTGACCGCGCAGGCCGAGGCGCGGCACGAGGACGGCAGCTGGACGCTGGCGTTCGCGGGCGACGAGCCGGTCGAAGTGCTGCTCGAACGCGCCGGGCGCATGCCGCTGCCGCCCTATATCGCGGGCAAGCGGGCGACTGACGCGCAGGACCGCCGCGATTACCAGACGATGTTCGCGGCCGAGGACGGCGCGGTTGCTGCGCCCACCGCTGCGCTCCATTTCACGCCCGAACTGATGGCTGCGCTGGCGCAGGCCGGTGTGGCGCACGAGACGCTGACGCTCCATGTCGGCGCGGGCACCTTCCTGCCGGTCAAGGCCGAGGACACTACCGAGCACGCGATGCACGCCGAATGGGGCCGGATCGAGCCCGATGTCGCCGCGCGGCTCAATGCGGCGCGCGAGGCCGGGGGGCGGATCATCGCGGTCGGCACCACCAGCCTGCGCCTGCTCGAAAGCGCGGCGGACGCGGCCCGCGTGATCCATCCCTTCGCGGGCGACACGCGCATTTTCATCACGCCGGGCTACACCTTCCGCGCCATCGACGGACTGATGACCAATTTCCACTTGCCGAAGTCGACCCTGTTCATGCTGGTAGCCTCGCTGATGGGGCTGGAGCGGATGCAGGCCGCTTATGCTTATGCCATCGAACACGGCTACCGGTTCTATAGCTACGGCGATTCGAGCCTGCTGATCCCCTG
>CAIKKO010000204.1 GCA_903828025.1 uncultured Sphingomonadales bacterium | reverse complement strand
GGGGTGAGGACTTGCGGCAGTTCGCTCTCCGCGCCGCTCCCGGGATACCACAAGTAAAGCGGCACCCCCGCGCGGCCATGGTCCTTGAGGAAGCGGCTGATCGCGGGGTCTTGCCGGGTCCAGTCGCCGCGCAGCACGGTGACACCGCCCGCCTTGAACGCCTGCACCACCGAAGGCGCGGAGAGCGACGTCGCCTCGTTGACCTTGCAAGTGAGGCACCAGTCAGCCGTGAAGTAGACGAACACGGGCTTGCCGTCCTTGCGCAAGGCATCGAGGCGGCTTTGCGCGAAAGGCTGCCCGCCAAGCGCGTAGCCGGCTTCCACTTGCGTCGCCGCAACCGGGGCCGGAACCACGCCGAGCACCACCACCGGCATGGCCGCCGCCACGATCGCGAGCGCGGAAAAGCCGCGCTTGCCCGCGCGCTGCTGGGTGCCGTACCACCACAGGCCAAGGCCCATGATCAGCGCGGCCGCAAGCGCGGCGGTCATCGCGCCGATCCCGGCCTGCCGTCCGGTCAGCCAGGCCAGGCCCAGCGCAGTGGCGAACATCGGCACGCTCAGCACGTGGCGCAGGGTCACCATCCACTGCCCCGGGCGCGGGATCAGGCGGCGGGCGGAGCGCGAAAAGCCGAGCAGGAAGAATGGCAGCGCCATCCCCATGCCCAGCGCCGCAAACACGCCAAGCCCGGCGAGCGGCGGCATGACCAGCGCCGCCCCAAGCGCGCCCGCCATGAACGGCCCGGTGCACGGCGTGGCGATGAACGCCGCCAGCGCGCCGGTCATCATCGAGCCCGAAAAGCCCGACGAGGGCTTGCCGCTGACGCTGAGCGAGGGCAGCTCGAACAGCCCCGCCATGTTGAGCGCAATGCCGGTGACGAGCAGCAGCAATCCGGCGACGACCGAGGGGTTCTGCAGCTGAAACGCCCAGCCTGCCATGCTACCCGCGCTGCGCAGCACCAGCAGGATCGCGCCGAGCCCGACCACGGTGCCGATCACCCCGGTCGAATAACCGAGCGCCTCGCTGCGGGCATGGGCATCGTTGCCGCCCGAGCGGGCCAGCGCCATCGCCTTGAGGCTGAGAATCGGGAACACGCAGGGCATGAGATTGAGGATCAGCCCGCCGAGCAGCGCCGCGCCGAATATGAGGACATAGCCCGCATCGAGCGGGGCGGCGGCAGCGGGCGCGCCGGCGCCGAGCGCTGCGACTTTGCCCGCAGAAAACGCCGTGGCTTGCCCGTCCGACGTGACGACGCCAGACAGGATTGCGGGCACATCGCCGTCGCCGCGCGGCACAGTGATTTGCACCCCGCCTGCCACGGCCTTGACCGCAACGTCAGCTGCGGCCTTCGCAGCGCCCGGCTGATCGACAAACAGCCCGAGCTTGCCGGGCGCAACGCCGGGAACAAACAGCGCGAGGCCTTGCGGTGTCACGGCGAATTGCGCGCCGGTTCCGGCAGACTTGGGCAGCGCCCCGCGCGCCTTGGCAAAGAGCGCCGCCACGCTGCTATCCGGTGCACCGGTGCCGGTGGTCATCGCGATGTCGAGATCGACCGGATCGGGCACGCACGAGCCTTCCGAGCAGACCAGCAGATCGAGATGCGCAGTGAGCGGCAGCGCCGTGCCCGCCGCCATCCCGGCGGGGAGCCGCAGATCCTGCAGTAGCACCGTGTCGCCCTCGTGAACGAAACTGACCAGCCCCGAGAGTTCAAGCCGCGCAGGCGCAGGGTGCACCACCGGACCGGCGGCAAGGCCCGGCGGCATGGTCCAGCTGACGGCAGGCGCGTAGCCGGTATCGCCGGGGTTCGACCAATAGATGTGCCAGCCGGGCTTCAGCGCGATATGCAGCGCCATCGTCACCGCCCGGCCCGGCGCAGGCACGCGGGTTTCGGGGACGAGTTCGGCACGGTAGTGCTCGTGATCAGCCGTGGCACCGGCCCGCGCGGCGAACGGCAGCGCCAGCCCGATCAAGGCGAGCAGGGCCATGAGAGCCCTTCCCCACGCGGACTTCAGGCCCCACGCGGATTTCGGGCCCCGTGCGGCGTCATGCGAAAGCTTCATGTCAGGTCCTTGTCGTGCAGTCGGCAGCGGCTTCACCGGAAGGTGAAGCGCGCGCCGGTGATCAGGCTGATCGATTTCGAACCGGCAAACAGATCGGTGTGCGCCAGAGCGCCGGGCGCGCTGCGGTCAAAGCGCTGGCCCTCTTGAAAGTAGCGTTCGGCCGCGCCGTAGATCTCGATATTCGGCGCAATCTTCGCACCCGCCTTCACCCCGAACGTCCAGGCGTGGAACTTGCCGAGCCGGCTATCAGAGCTGACAAAGCTGGGCGTAGCTTCGTCAAGCAGGACATAGTTGCGGAAGAAGTTTGCCGCAGTCTGGCGGTAGTAGCGGATGCCCGGCTCGATATAAGCGCTGCGGCCCAGCGGCACGTGTTCGGACAGGGCGAACGTCCATGATTTGATCCCCCAGCTATCGCGGTACCAGCGCACCGAGGCATCTGTGACTGCCGAGCCCAGCGCGAACTTGGTTCCGGCATAAATGCTGTCGCGCGTGCGGCGGCCGGGGCGGTTCTCGTAGATATAGGCGTAAGGGTCGCCGCTGGCGCTATCGACCAGCGAGACGAGCTTGTAAGGATCGGTCTGGTAGCCTTTGGTGAGGCCGTGGCTCCAGTTCACTTGCGCGAGCCAACTGGGTGTGAGCACCTGGGTAACGCCCGCGACGAAGCTCGTTACGTCCTTGTGGCGGCCCGTTCCGATCACCGTATCGCCCATTGTGCCGAGCGGGCGCGGGATACCGGTGAAGGGCTTGGAGCTGTCGCGCTCGTAGTTGAAGCCGAGCGACACGGTGGTGTTCTTGCTGAACAGTTCCTTGGCAAGGCCGACCCGGCCCGAGAAGGAGGTAAAGTCGGTCTCTTTCGAACCCGATCCGCCGAGGCTGAGCTTGAGGCCATCGGAGACGGGCACCGTCACGCCCAGATCAAGCGCTTCACGGTGGTCCTTGAACCCGGCATCGACCGGAAGGCGGCCGGGCTTGATCTCGTAGACCGCAGACGCGCCGGTCTTGGTGTCGCTGCCGCCTTCGCCGCTTGCTTCGGCGGCGATGATGATAGGCTTGCGGGCTGCAGGGGGGCGGAACGTCTGCAGCTGCTTGCTGCGCGCCGCACCGTTGGGGGTCGCGCCAGTCAGCGTATCATACGTAAACTTGCCCGAAACGCTGAGCCCGCTGGCGGAATTCCACGTCAGCCCGGTCTCGCTCTCGATCGCTTTCACCCGGCCCTCATCCTCCTTGTAGTAGAGGAGCGCCGTATCGGCGACGAGGGTTCCGGCTTCGCTGGAGGTTTCGTCATAAGCGTTGGGAACAGGCGCGTTTTCAGCCTGCGCGGCAGCAGATGGCCCGCCGAGGAGCGCGCCCGCGAGCAGGCCGAGCGTGGCGGCTATGCCGGAGTTGGTCAGTTGCACCCGCAGCCTCCGCCATCGAAACTACGGCCACCCGAGGCGGCTTCCTTGCTGAAATAGGTGTGCTCGTCGAACGCCATGATCGCGGGTTCGCGCGCGAGCTGCATCGACTTGCGCGCCAGCACATCGCGCTGCCAAGGTTGGGCACCGATATGCGCGCAGCCCGAGAGCGCAGCGAGCGCGGCGATGAGAGTGAGCGTCCGCATGCTCACTTCTCGCGCACCAGCTGGGAAACGTGGCCCTCGTATTCCGCTGCCTTGCCGGGAAAGAAACCCTGATGGCGGAAGCGCATCGTGCCCTTGCGGTCGAACACCAGCGAAGTGGGCATGTCCGCCACTTTCCAGGTTTTCGCGAGATCGCCTTTCGGATCATAAACCACCGGCAGCGTGCCGTGCACTTGCCGCAGGAACGCTTCGGCTGCGGGGCGCTGTCGATCAAGATTGACCGTCACCACCGCGACATCGCCCGCCGGATAGCGCGCCGCAAGCTGCGCCATGAATGGGAACGAGAGCTTGCACGGCCCGCACCACGAAGCCCAGAAATCGACATAGACGACTTTGCCGCGATACTTGGCAAGATCGAGCGCATCGGCCTCGGCGCGTGCGGTCATCGGGGTCATGGCCACAAGCGCCGCGCAGGCAGCCAGCAGCGCGCGGCGGGCAAGCCGCAGCGAAAAGACGGTCATCATGTCTGAAATCTCCGACCGATGCGGGTCAACCCCCGCAACGGCTTGGTCAACGGCGGGGTCTAAAGGACGAAATCGGTTGCTGACAGAGCGTGAACCCCGTCGAGTTTGATACAGAAGTCGGGCACGGTATCGCCGTTCACATTGCCATACACGTACGTGTTGCCGCCCGAGACAGCATAGCGCAGCTCGCCCCCGGTGTGGTTGTGGAACGCGTTTGTGCCGATGAAATGGAACGCCTGGTTGCCGCCCCCGCCATAGCCGCTCGCGGAAACGATCGCGTCGATATAGCTGAGATCGATGTGATCGCCGGTTGTGAAATCCGTGATCCTATCTGCCTTGCTTGCGGTGTGGCTGGAGAATTCGCTGGTGGAAAGGAAGAAGAACGCATCATTCCCGGCGCCGCCGGTCAAGGTGTCCATGCCCGTGCCGCCAACGATCCGGTCGTTGCCTGCCCCGCCGTTGATCGTGTCGTTGCCGCCAAAACCATAGAGCGTGTTGTCCGCCGCATTGCCCGTTACCTTGTTGGCGAGGGCATTGCCGGCGCCGTCGATTGCCGCGCTCCCGGTGAGCAACAGGTTCTCGACATTGGCGGTAAGCTGATAGGTGATCGAGGCGTTGACGGTATCGGTGCCCTGTCCGGCCAGCTCGACCACCATGTCGCCCACGTTGTCGACAAAATAGGTATCGTTGCCGAGCCCGCCCGTCATCGTGTCTGCGCCGGTGCCGCCGTCGAGGATGTCGTTCCCTGCCAGCGCGGTCAGGGTATCGTTGCCGCCGAGCCCCAGCAGCGTATCGGCAAGCGCCGTGCCGGTCAGTGTGTCGACGTTTGCGGTTCCAGTGATGTTGGACATTGTGTGCCTTTCGCATTGCAAGTCGGCTTCGGGAGCTGCGCGGGTGCACAGCCGAAGCAAAAGGCGCGCGCGGCAGCATTTGCTGCCCAATTGAACCTTTCGAACCCACAACGCCCTCTTCAGCCACTTATTCCCGGGGCCTTTCTCGAAAATAAATGTTACCACTAAGTACTATAAAAGATCACACCGCCGTACCCACCAGACGGCCGATCCCCGCCGTCAGCGCCATCGCCAGCGCGCCCCAGAAGGTAACCCGCACGGTGGCGGTCAGCACCGGCGCGCCGCCTGCTCGCGCACCGATCGCGCCGAGCAGGGCAAGGAACAGCAGCGAACCGGCCGCCTCGATCTCCACCAGCAGGCCTGCCGGTGCGAGCAGCACGATGGCCAGCGGCAGCGCGGCCCCGGCCGTGAACGTCGCCGCAGACGTCAGCGCGGCCTGGATCGGGCGCGCGGTGGTCACTTCGGAAATGCCGAGTTCGTCGTGCGCGTGCGCCCCCAGCGCGTCCTTGGCCATCAACTGCCGCGCCGCAGTGTCCGCCGTCGCCGGATCGAGCCCGCGCTTGATGTAGATCCCGGCCAGTTCGCGCACTTCGGCTTCGGGGTCGGCGGCCAGTTCGGCCCGCTCGCGCGCAAGGTCTGCCTGTTCGGTATCGGCCTGCGAGCTGACCGAGACATATTCGCCTGCCGCCATCGACATCGCGCCTGCGACCAGCCCGGCCGCGCCTGCAATGAGGATATCCGCCGGTTTGGCCGCCGCCGCCGCCACGCCGATGATCAGGCTGGCGGTCGAGACAATCCCGTCATTGGCACCAAGTACGGCGGCGCGAAGCCAGCCGATGCGCGAAACGAGATGCTTTTCGGCGTGAAATCTTGCGCGGGCCATCGCCGGTTCCAATCGCTGGTGGGCTTGTCCCCTAGCACACCTTCATGGCGCAAACAGCCGCCGCGCCGCTGAATCGCACAGCGCTACGCAGCGCGCGCGCGGGGTGCGGGTATTGGATAGGTAGTATTCAATCCACAGCCCATCGAGCACCGCCGAAAGCAGCGCGATGGCATCGGCCATGGGCAGGCCCGCCGCCGGAAGCGGCAGACGCCCCACGAGCCGTTCGAGCAGTGCACGCTGGCGCATGTTGAAGGCGTGGCTGACGGCGGCGAAATCCTCGCGGCTGCGGGCCTGCTGCCAGAACACCATCCACGCGCCGATGATCTCCGGGCTCGCCCATTCGTCCGAAAACACCGCCACGAAATAGCGGTGCAGCGCGTCCCACGGATCGGCCTCGAACGGGGCTGCCACGGCCTCAAGATGCGCGAGCATGTCCTCGCACAGCTGCTCGTACGTCTCGAGCAGGAGGTTGTCCGGATTGCGGAAATAGTGCCGCAGCAACCCGTGGCTGACCCCGGCCTGGCGGCAGATCTCGCGCCCCGTGGTGCCGCGCGGGCCGAGCCGGGCGAGGCAGCTGACCGTAGCGGCCAGCAAGTCCCCCCGCCGCACGAGCGGGGATTCGCGCCGGGCGCGAGGCTTGCGCACAGGCTTCGCCACCGCCTCGCTCACGCCGCGCGCCGGGCACTGCGCTGGCCGAGGACATAGACCAACGTCCCGCTGCCCAGCAGTACGGCGGTGAGGCCGAGGATCTTGATCACGGCAAGGAGCTGGTTGGGCTCGTCCGATGCCGGAAACGCCGCGAGCACCACCGCCGCCACGGTTGTCGCAAAGCCAAGGCAAGCGAACACGGTCGAAGTGAAGCGCCCACCGGGCAGGCGCGTGACCTGTGCGCCGGGGGGCATGCCTTGCAGGCGGATGACCGCCAGAAACACCAGCGCAAACGGCAGGAACGCGGCAATGATGCCCATGCTGACCAGCACGTCATAGGCTCCCTTCACCCCGGTCCCGGCCTGCCCCAGAATGCAGAACACCGCGCCCAGCCCGCCTTGCAGCAGGATCGCGACATAAGGCGTCCCCCACTTGGGATGGACGCGCGCGAACACCGGCGGCAGCAGCCGGTCGATCCCCACGGCAAAGGGAATGCGCGCGGTGGCCGAGAGGAACCCGCTCGCCGCGCCAAGATTGCCCACGGTAATCAGCAGCGCCAGCGGCACCACGATCCAGGTCGCGCCCAGCTTGCCTGCCGCGACGGCCCCGGCCTGCACCAGCCCTTGCAGCGTGTTGACCTCACCCGCGGGCATGGCCAGCAGCACCGCAAACGTGCCGATGATATAGCACGAGACGATGACCACGCCCGCAATCGGCAAGGCGCGCGGAATCGTGCGGCGCGGGTTCTTGATCTCGCCGCTCATGAACGAGGCAGTCTCCGCGCCCGAGAGCGCGAACGCGAGCGCCGACCACGCGATCATGTGCTGGATATCAATCACCGGCACAAAGGCATGCGGCGTGAACGCGGTGGCCGAACCGAAATTCCACCATGCCAGCCCGCCCATGACGATGACAATCAGCGCGGGCAGCCACATGCCGACCGCGCCCGCATTGTGGAGCCAGCGCCCGAAGCGCAGCCCGACAATGTTGATCAGCGTGATGAACCCCAGCGCCAGCAGCGCAAAACTCATGAAAAACACCGGGCTGCTGCGCAAATGCAGCCAGCTGTCGCCGCCGATGTAGATCGCATTGCCCGCATCGAAATAGAGCACGCTGGGGAAATAGGGCAGATTGGAGGTGAAGTAGCTCCACCCGGCCATGAAGCCGACGTAAGGCCCGAAGGCTTCGCGCGTCCAGATATAAAGCCCGCCCTCCTGCGGATAGCGCGAGGACAGCTCGACGATGGCGAGCACGAACGGCAGGTAGAAGCACAGCAGCGCGCCGATCCAGATCAGGATCGAACTGGGTCCGAACGCGGCGGCGGTCGCGATCCAGCGCAGGCTCACCCCCGTCACCACATAGAACATCGCCAGATCGGCAACACCCATGACTTTCGGGGGATGAGGGGCTGCGCCTGCCATCAGGACTTACGCCGTCCCTTCGTATCGCGCAGCACCTGCATCGCTGCGTTGTGCCCCGGCGCTCCGGTCACCCCGCCGCCGGGATGCGCCCCCGCCCCGCACAGATAGAGCCCCTCCACCGGCGTGCGATACTGCGACCAGCGCGGCACCGGCCGCATCGAAAACAGCGCGCCGGGATGCAGATCACCGTGGAAGATATTGCCTTCGGTCAGGCCGTAGATCCGCTCCAGATCGAGCGGGGTGAGCATCGTGCGGCCAAGGATCAGCCCGGGCAGATCGGGCATGTGCCGGGTAATCTGGCGAATGATCGAATCCGCAAACGCCTCGCGCCGCTCGTCCCAGGTGCCCTCGCGCAAGTGATAGGGCACATACTGGATGAAGACGGTGAGCATGTGATGGCCCGGCGGGCACAGGCTGTCGTCGACCAGGCTCGGGATCACGCAGTCGATCCACAGTTCTTCGGGCACATCGCCAAAGCGCGCGATATCGGCGCAGCGCTGCGCGCCCTCCAGCGTGGGCGCAATGGTAAGCAGCGCGCGTTCCAGCGGCGTCGCGTCGGGCGAACGGCCGATGACCGTGGGCTCACCCGAGAGCGCGTTGTTGAGCTTGGCCGCTGGGCCGCCCATCTTGATCGCGACGATATCGCGGCGAAACTCCTCGGGCTGTTCGTCCGCGC
>CAIKKO010000203.1 GCA_903828025.1 uncultured Sphingomonadales bacterium | reverse complement strand
GAGCCTGGCTTCGTCGAGCTTGTCCGCGCCTTCGGGGGCGACGGTGCCGGTGAAGGCGGCCTGTGCGTCGATGACGGGCTGGGTCATTGATCGAACACGATGACCGAGCGGGCGGCGTGGCCACCCTTCATCTTCTCGAAGCCTTCGTTGATGCCTTCCAAGGGGATGCGCTCGGCGATGATGCTGTCGAGATCGAGCAGGCCGCGCATGTAGAAATCGACGAGGCGCGGGAGATCGACCGGGAAGTGGTTGCCGCCCATGATCGCGCCCTGCAGCTTCTTGCCCGAGAGCAGGTCGATCGCAGAGAGGCCGACTTTGTGGCCCAGCGGCATCATGCCGAGGATCGTGGCGGTGCCGCCGCGGCGGAGCGAGGCGACGGCAAGATCGCCCGAAGCGGGGCGGCCGACAGCTTCGATGGCGTGGTGGACGCCGCCCTTGGTCATTTCCTGGATCTGCTTGGCGGCATCGGGATCGAGCGGGTCGATCACATCGGTCGCACCGAGCTTGATCGCGAGTTCGCGCTTTTCGGGCATCGGATCGGCGGCGATAATGCGGCCTGCACCCGCGATCTTCGCCGCGTTGATCGTAGCAAGGCCAACGCCGCCGCAGCCGATCACGGCGACGGTTTCACCCGGCGTGACCTTGCAGGCGTTGAAGATCGTGCCCGCGCCGGTGGTGACGGCGCAGCCGATGACGGCGGCGCGGTCCAGCGGCATTTCGGGATTGATCGCGACGCAGGCGTGTTCGTGGATCAGCATCATTTCGGCGAAGGCCGAGAGATTGAGCATCTGGTTGACGAGGCTGCCGTCGCTGGTGCGGGTGAGGCGCGGGGCCTCGCCCGGGCGGCGGCGGGTATCGCCGCCGAGGCAGAGCGACATACGGCCGGTGACGCAGAATTCGCAGTGACCGCAGAAGGCGGAGAGGCAGGTGACAACCGCGTCGCCCTTCTTGACCGTGCGGACTTCGCTGCCGACTTCCTCGACAATGCCGGCCGCTTCATGCCCGCCGACGCAGGGCATCGGGTGCGGGTACGTTCCCTCGATGAAGTGCAAGTCCGAATGGCACAGGCCGCAGGCGGCGGTGCGGATCAGGACTTCGTGCGGGCCGGGCTTGGACACGGTGAGCTGGTCGATGACGAGCGGGGTGCCGGCTTGTTCGAGGATGGCGGCTTTCATGGGTCTTCCCTTGTCGAGTCCCCCTCCCGCAAGCGGGAGGGGAGACTTAGGTCAGCGCGAGATCGCCATGTCGCCCGAGGTGAAGCCCGGGTCGCTGGGGAGATCGGTGTGGCGCGCGAACTCGATGCGCGCGACGGCGCGGGCGTGGACTTCGTCCGGACCGTCCGCGAGGCGCAAGGTGCGCTGGTGGGCGTAAGCTTCGGCGAGGCCGAAATCTTCCGAAACGCCGCCGCCGCCGTGGGCCTGGATCGCATCGTCGATGATGCGCAGCGCCATGTTGGGGGCCTGCACCTTGATCATCGCGATTTCGAGCGCGGCGGCCTTGTTGCCGACCTTGTCCATCATGTCTGCCGCCTTGAGGCAGAGCAGGCGGGTCATCTCGATATCGATGCGGGCGCGGGCAATGCGCTCTTCCCACACCGACTGTTCGGAAATCCGCTTGCCGAAGGCGACGCGCGACTGGAGGCGGCGGGCCATCTTGCCCAGCGCTTCTTCGGCCACGCCAATCGTGCGCATGCAGTGGTGGATGCGGCCCGGCCCGAGGCGGCCTTGCGCGATCTCGAACCCGCGGCCTTCGCCGAGGACGACGTTGGAGACGGGGACGCGGACGTTTTCGAGCAGCACTTCCATGTGGCCGTGCGGCGCGTCGTCATAGCCGAACACGGGCAGGTGGCGCAGGATGTTGACGCCCGGCGCGTCCATGGGGACGAGCACTTGCGATTGCTGGGCGTGGCGCTTGGCGCTGGTGTCGGTCTTGCCCATGACGATCGCGATCTTGCAGCGCGGGTCGCCGAGGCCGGAGGACCACCACTTGCGGCCATTGATCACATAGTCGTCGCCATCGCGCACCATCGAGGTTTCGATGTTGGTGGCATCCGACGAAGCGACCAGCGGCTCGGTCATCAGGAAGGCGGAGCGGATTTCACCGTTCATCAGCGGGCGCAGCCAGCGCTCCTTCTGCTCGGCGGTGCCATAGCGGTGGAACACTTCCATGTTGCCGGTATCGGGCGCGGAGCAATTGAACGTTTCGCTGGCCCACGAAATGCGGCCCATTTCCTCGGCGCAGAGCGCGTATTCGAGGTTGGTGAGGCCGGGGCCTTCGAACTCGAACGTCTCGTCGACATGGTGGTGGCCCGAATTGCGCGGGGGCATGAACAGGTTCCAGATGCCCGCAGCCTTGGCACGGGCCTTCTCCTCCTCGACCACCTGCAACACTTTCCAGCGATCACCCGTGGCCTGTTCGGCCTTGTAATCCTTGTGGCGCGGGCGGACGTGATTCTCGATGAAATCGCGGACGCGGTTGCGCCAGTAGACCTGCCGATCGGTGGGTTCGAAATCCATGTGTGCTCTCCTGCGGTGCGGGTGTGGGCACCGCGCTTGTTTATCGGTTTAATCTCTCGGTTAAACTTTGTCCGAGATCAAGCGGGCTTCTGCGCTTCGGCTGCGGCTTTCATCTGGCGGAGCGCGTCGAACAGATCGGGCACTACCGGGTCCCAGCTGTGGCGCGGTCCAATGGTCAGGCCGCCGTCGACGATCAGCGAGGTGCCGTTGACGAAGCCTGCCGCCTCGCTGCACAGGAACAGCACGGCCTCGCCGATGTCGTTCGGCTGGCCGCCGCGCGCGACGGGCTGGGCGGCCTGGCTCATCATTGCGATCGCACCTTTGGCCTGGGCCTCCAGTTCGGGCGGCACATCGAGCGAGGTGGTGAAGATGTTGGTGTTGATAAAGCCGGGCTGCACCGCGTTCACGCGGATCTGGTACTTGGCGAGATCGGCGGCGCTGGTCTTGGTGAGGTGGAGCACGCCCGCCTTGGCGACGGCATAAGCGCTTGGCGAATAGCCGGGGCCGACGGCGGCGACGCTGGAGGTGTTGACGATGGCCGCGCCCCCCGTTCGTGTAGATGGGCGGCCGATCATGTGCGGGACGGCATAGCGGATGCCGAACGCGACCGAGCGCAGCAGCAGGTGCATCGTGCGGTCCCAGCCATCGGGCTCGATTGCGTCGATGGTGGCCATGTCACCGCCCGCGCCGGCGTTGTTGAACACGGCGTCGATCCCGCCGGTTTCGGCGGCAGCGCGGTCCATCAGCGCCTTGATCTCCTCGCACACGCACACGTTGCAGCGCACTGTGGTCACGCTGCCGTTGGAGTCGGCGGCGGTTTTCGCGAGGCCGACCTCGTCGATATCAGCGGCGTAGACTTTCGCGCCTTCCGCCGCGAACAGCAGCGCGGTCGCGCGCCCGATACCCGATGCCGCGCCAGTGACGACGACGGTCTTGTCGTGGAATCGCATAGTACCTCTCCATCGTTCTTGTTTGCGGCGAGCTTAGGCTGATGCGCCCCTTCGTCAATGCCGTTCGGGTTGACGCTCCGGCACCGGGGGGGCGCAGAAGCCGCAGAAATCGGCGCTTGCCAGCGCGTTGCGACTCGCCTTAACCTTCCGATTAAGAGAGGAGCCAGAACATGTCAGACACAGAGGCGTTCCGCGCCGAGATCCGTGCGTGGATCGAGGCGAACTGCCCCGCTGAAATGCGTGCGCCCGTGCAGGACGAAAGCGATATCTGCTGGGGCGGGCGGAACTTCGTGTTCAAAAACGCGGCGCAGAAGGCGTGGATGGAGGTCTGCGCAGCCAAAGGCTACACCGTCGCAGACTGGCCCAAGGCCTATGGCGGCGCGGGGCTGAGCCCGGCTGAGGCCAAGGTGTGGCGCGAGGAACTGGCGCGCGCCGGGGCACGGCCCCCGCTCTCGAGCTTCGGCATCTGGATGCTCGGGCCCGCGCTGCTCAAGTTCGGCACCGAGGAGCAGAAAGTCCACTACCTCGGCCAGATCGCGCGGGGCGAGATTCGCTGGTGTCAGGGGTATTCGGAGCCGGGTTCGGGGTCCGACCTCGTCTCGCTTCAGACCTTTGGTGAGGATATGGGCGACCACTGGGTGGTCAACGGCCAGAAGATCTGGACCAGCTATGCCGACAAGGCCGACTGGATTTTCTGCCTTGTCCGCACCGACAAGGCGAACACCTATCAGGGCATTTCGTTCCTGCTGTTCGACATGACCACGCCGGGGGTAACGACCAAGCCGATCAAGCTGATCAGCGGCAATTCGCCGTTCTGCGAGACGTTTTTCGACAATGTCGTGGTGGCCAAGGCGCAAATCGTCGGCCAGCTCAATCGCGGCTGGGACGTGGCGAAGTATCTCCTTGGCCACGAGCGCGAGATGATATCGGGCGCGGGCGACGGCGGGCAGACGAGCGCGATCGGCAGCGTGCTGCGGCGCAACGGGCTGGACGACCCCATGCTGCGCGCAGAATTGGCGCAGTTCGATATCGATGCGCTTGCCTTCGCGGCCTGCGGCGAGAAGTTCCTCGACGAGATCAAGGTGGGCAAGGCGCATCCCGCGCAGCCCAACATGATGAAGTACGCCGGGACCGAGCTGAACAAGCGCCGCCACGAACTGCTGATGGCCGCAGGTGGCAGCACCGCGCTCGAATGGGACAGCGATGAAACGCGCGGCGGGGCTCCGGCGCGGACGTGGCTGCGCACCAAGGCCAATTCGATCGAGGGCGGCACGAGCGAGGTCATGCTCAATGTCGTGGCCAAGCGCATTCTCGAACTGCCGGGGGCCTGAACCATGCCGCTGTATTACAACGAAGATCAGGCCATGCTGGCCGATTCTGTAACCGGCTTCATGGCCGATGAGGGCGGGATCAAGAAGCAGTTGCGCCATTGGCGCGATATCCAGTGCAAAGATGGCTTTGGCCACGCGCTGTGGAAGCAGTTTGCCGAGATGGGGCTTACCGGCATGCTTGCCTCGGAAGAGGACGGCGGGCTGGCGATGGGCCATGTCGAGGCGGGGATTGTGCTGGCGGAGATTGGCCGCAACCTCACGCCCTCGCCGTTCCTCACCACGGCGGTGATGGGCGTGACCGCGCTTTCGGGCGCTTCTGCAGACTTGCGCGGGCGCTGGCTGCCCGGCGTGATCGCGGGGGAGAGCGTGCTGGCCGTGGCCGTGGATGAAGGCGCGAAGCACCGGCCTGAGCGGATCGCCTGCCGCGCCGAGCGGGCGGGCAACGGCTTCCGCCTCACGGGCAAGAAAGACTTCGTGGTGCAGGGCGCGTCTGCCGATGCGCTGATCGTCGCGGCGCGCACGTCGGGCAGCGACAGCGATGCGGATGGCGTAACGCTCTTCGCGGTGCCCAAGGATGCGGCGGGGATCACGCACGCTTCGGTCCGGCTGGTCGACAGCGTGATGGCGAGCCATGTGACGTTTGACGGCGTGGAACTCGATGGCGACTGCGTGATCGGCGAAGTCGATGGCGGGCGCACGTTGCTGAACAAGGTGCTCAGCGCCGGGCGCATCGGCGCGGCGGCGGAGCAGACCGGGGTGGGCGCCGGGGCTTTCGGCATGACCACGACGTATCTCAAGACGCGCAAGCAGTTCGGCAAGCTGATCGGCGAATTTCAGGCGCTGCAGCACCGTGCGGCGCACCTGTATTCCGAGCTGGAGATTGCCGAAGCGGCGGTGATCAAGGCGCAGCAACTGCTCGATGGTGGCTCCGACCGGGCCGAGTTGATGGTTTCGGTCGCCAAGGCCAAGGCGGCGCGCGTGTGCAATCTGGCGGTGCGCGAAGGCGTGCAGATGCACGGCGGCGTGGGCATGACCGACGAATACGATATCGGGCTCTACATGAAGCGCGAACGCGCGCTCACCGAATTTCTGGGCGATGCCAACTATCACGCCGAACGCGTCGCCCAACTCAGCGGCTATTGAGGACAAAACAGATGGATTTTGCCAAACTTTTCAGCCTTGAAGGCCGCGTGGCGGTGGTGACGGGCGGCTCGCGCGGGATCGGCCGGATGATCGCGGAAGGCTTTATCGCGGCGGGCTGCGCGCGGGTGTACATCACCGCGCGCAAGGGCGCAGTTGTTGCAGAAACCGCCGCCGAACTCGGGCCGAACTGCATTGCGCTGCCGGGCGATATCTCGACCCTCGCGGGGATCGAAGCGCTGGTACAGGACTTGTCCGAGCGCGAAAGCCATATCGACATTCTCGTCAACAACGCCGGCGTGGCCTGGGGCGCAGAGTTCGACGATTTCCCGGAAATGGGCTGGGACAAGGTGATGACCCTCAACGTCAAGACGCCGTTCTTTTTGACGCAGAAGCTGCACGGGCTGCTCAAGGCCGGGGCGACAGACCATGCGGCGAAAGTGATCAACATCGCCTCGATCGACGGGCTGCGCGTCAATCCGTGGGAGACTTACAGCTATCAGGCTTCCAAGTCGGCGCTGGTGCACCTGACGCGGCGCATGGCGGCGCGGCTGGTCAAGGACAACATCATCGTCACGGCGATCTGCCCGGGCGCGTTCGCTTCGGAAATGAACAAGGCTGCGGCGAACAATCCCGAAGCATCGGCGCGGGGCATTCCGCTGAAACGGATCGGCAATCTGGAAGACATGGCCGGCGGCGCGATCTTCCTTGCCAGCCGGGCGGGGGATTATGTCGTGGGCACCTCGCTGCCGATCGATGGCGGCATCGTGAACGCATGGATTCCCGACGACGCAGTCGATCCGAGCGGGCATTAAGGGGGCACGGCGAAATGCTCTCTCCCCTTCAGGGGAGAGATACGAAGGCTTGGCGCGCAGCGCCTAGCCGGAGTTGAGAGGGGCTGCGGCAGTGCGCAAGTCCCCCTCTCGCGGGCCCTCTCCCCTGAAGGGGAGAGGGCTATAAAAGATTACCCCCGCGTCAGTTCGCGCACGAAGTCGATCAGGCCGGTCTGGCGCGTGCGGCGCATGCGCTCCGCCGCCAGAATCTCGCGTACCTTCTGGAAGCAGACTTCGACATCGTCGTTGATCACGACATAGTCGTAGCCGTCCCAGTGGCTGATTTCGGCCTGCGCGCGGGCCATGCGTGCGGCGATGACCGCGGCGCTGTCGGTCCCGCGACCGACCAGGCGGCGGCCCAGTTCCTCAAGGCTCGGCGGCAGGATGAACACGCGCACCACATCGGCCTGCGCTTTCTGGTAAAGCTGCTGCGTGCCCTGCCAGTCGATATCGAACAGGTAATCGAGCCCCTGCTTCAGCCCGGCGCGGATCTGGCCCTTGGGGGTGCCGTAGCTGTGGCCGAACACATGCGCCCATTCGTAAAATTCGTTCTGGCTGGCCATGGCATCGAACTGCGCCTGATCGACGAAGTGGTAGTCCTTCCCGTCAACCTCGCCGGGCCGCATCGGGCGAGTGGTGGCGGAAACCGAGACGTGGAGCGCGTCGTCATCCGCGAGCAGCTTGCGCGCAATCGTCGTCTTGCCTGCACCCGAGGGCGAGGAGAGGATGAACATGAGGCCCCGGCGGTGGAGCGTGTCCTGTTCTTGCGAGGGATTGGTGGACGCGTCGGTCATGCGCGCTGTTGGCGCAGGCCGGGCCTGCTGGTCAAGTCCGGTGTTCAGGGCTTCTTGGGGTGCTTGCGATCGTATAGCGCCTTGGCGAGCAGCGCACCGCCCACCACAATCGCGCCGGGGACCGAGCGGGTGGCGATCCGCGTGGCGGCGGCCATTGCGATTCTGGTGCCGAGGCTGCGCTTGGGCCGCGCGGCCTTGGGGAGCTTGATACCGGCTGCAGCGGTGGCGGCGGCCTTCACCACGCCGGGCGCGCGGCCCATAATGCCGCGCTCCACGCTCTGCTTCAGGAGCGCGTTGCCGGTGCGCAGCGCGACGGTCGCGATGATGGATTGCGCCACGGTTTCGGCGGCAGCGGGGGTCTCTGCCGCATCGGCGGGCTGTGCGGCCGCGTCGGTCTTGCGGCCCAGCTTCATTTCTTGCGGCCGAAATCCACCGTCACGACGTTCGAGCCGTCGTCCGGGCCGTCACCGTCCGGCTTGTCGTCCGTCTCGGGCGAATCGTTCTCGGCATCGATCGGCGGCTCTTCCTCGCTCTCGCCCGCCGTCTGGAACTGCAGGCCGAAGTCCACTGCCGGATCGACAAAGGCAGTGATCGCGCTGAACGGCACGACCAGAGTCGAGGGAATCTGGTTGAAACTGAGGCCGACGCTGAAGCCTTCGGGTGTGACCTTGAGATCCCAGAACTTGTTCTGGAGCACGATGGTCATCTCGTCCGGAAAGCGCTCTTTCAGCCGGGTCGGAATCGACACGCCGGGCGCGCCGGTCTTGAAGGTGATGTAGAAATGGTGGTTGCCCGGCAGGAACCCGCCCGAGCTTTCGACTTGCCCCAGTACGCGGCCAACCACGGCGCGCAAGGCCTCCTGCACGATTTCGTCGTAGGGGATCAGGCTGTCAGTCGCATCGTTCATGGCTGGTACGGATGGCCGGGGTGCGCGCCGGGGTCAAGAGGCTGCG
This sequence comes from uncultured Sphingomonadales bacterium, assembly GCA_903828025.1. GTDB lineage: Bacteria > Pseudomonadota > Alphaproteobacteria > Sphingomonadales > Sphingomonadaceae > Novosphingobium. Next base: position 145 of record CAIKKO010000203.1, on the reverse strand, counting down.
CGGTGCGAGAGATTGATTCTGCCATGCAGCGGCCTATAGGCCGTGCCATGCGCACCGGATCGATCGCCCGCACCACGCACGAAACCGCCATTCAGGTGGCCGTGAACCTTGATGGCACCGGCATCTATGATGTCAGCACGGGGAT
>CAIKKO010000202.1 GCA_903828025.1 uncultured Sphingomonadales bacterium | reverse complement strand
GGCGAAATCGAGATCGGCTGCGGTTCCATCGGACCAGATCAGGTTCAGTGCGGCGGGGCCATCTGCGCGAACACGCTCGATCGTGCGCATCTTGTCGGTCATGCTCATCCGTTCAACTCCTGCCGTGTCTGCATCAGCAAGGTTCGATGGGGCTCTGCCCATTCCAGTGCGGCGCTCAGGATTGCTGGCGGGACAGTCCCCACGATCACATCGAACGTGGCAATGGCAACCGAGCAGCGAAATTCGGGTCCTTCGATATGGAAGTGCGGCAAGCCGTGGTCGCGCGCATAGATCGCGATCTTCCAGCGGGCACTGCGGATCATCGTGACCATACTGCACAATAGTGCAACTGTTGCACTATTTCAAGCACATTGGCGCGGCGCTGCGGTCATCCTATAGCCCAGCCAGCGGGCCGCTTATGGGAACGGTATTATTTTACCTCTCTCAAAACCCGCTGTTTGCTTGACTCTTTCGGCCATTTGGCAGAGAGGCGCGCTTCCTCACCGATCTCGTGCCCCCTCACGCAGCTTCGGTGCACACTATCCAGGGATGATTTCAAGCCATGAAGGCTCTCACGAAAATCACCCGGTCGATCAAGCCGGCCGAGGTGGAAAAGAAGTGGCATCTGATTGATGCCGATGGTCTGGTCGTTGGCCGGCTCGCGGTGATTATCGCCAATCACCTGCGCGGCAAGCACAAGCCGAGCTACACCCCGCACGTCGATTGCGGCGATCACGTTGTCGTCATCAACGCCGAAAAGGTGCGGCTGACGGGCAACAAGCTCAAGGGCAAGATCTACTACAAGCACACCGGTTATGCCGGCGGCATCAAGGAAGTGACCGCGGACAAAGTCCTCGCCGGCCGCTTCCCCGAGCGCGTGCTTGAAAAGGCGGTCGAGCGCATGATCCCGCGCGGGCCGCTTGGCCGTGCGCAGATGCGCGCGCTGCATCTCTATGCCGGCGCGGAACATCCGCATGCCGGAACCCAGCCCGAAGTGCTCGATGTCGCTTCGATGAACCGCAAGAACAAGGTGGGTGCGTAAGACATGGCCGACACCGATACCGTCTCCAGCCTGGCAGATCTCAAGGATCTGACCGTCGCTGCCCCCGCCACCCCGGTTTCCGACGCCGTCAGCGAAGCGCCTCGCGCGCCTGCCGCGCCGACGATGCCGCTGCGCGAGCGTGAAGTCGATGCGCAGGGTCGTTCCTATGCCACCGGCCGCCGCAAGGATGCCGTCGCCCGCGTGTGGATCAAGCCCGGTTCGGGCAAGATCACCGTCAACGGCCGCGATCAGGAAGTCTATTTCGCGCGCCCCACCTTGCGTCTGGTGATCAACCAGCCGTTCGACGTGGCGGACCGTTCGGGCCAGTACGATGTGGTCTGTACCGTGAAGGGCGGCGGGCTTTCGGGCCAGGCCGGCGCGGTCAAGCACGGCATCTCGCAGGCGCTGACCAAGTTCGAGCCTGCGCTGCGCAGCGCGGTCAAGGCCGCCGGGTTCCTGACCCGCGACCCGCGCGTCGTCGAACGCAAGAAGTACGGCAAGGCCAAGGCGCGCAAGAGCTTCCAGTTCTCGAAGCGCTAAGGTTTTTACCCTCGGGTTTGCGGAAAGGGCGCGGGCGACCGCGCCCTTTTTCGCGTGTGCGGTGCAGGCACCCGATACGGCAGGCGCAAGGTTGTATCGGCGGCCATCGGTTGGGTTTGATCGCCGGTGTTGCGCTGAAAAAATTCCAAGCGGCTATGGAAAATTAACAAAAGGTAAAGCTTACCGCAAATTTAACCGGATTTTTTAGGATATAGAAAGTATTATACCGTTAAGGGTTTCGGCAGTCGAGCAATGGGATTGCAGCTGATGCCGAATATCATTTATGGCGATGCCAATAACAACTACATCGTTTCTGCCAACGGCGATGATATCATTTATGGCCTCGACGGGGTCGATGAACTGCATGGTCGCGGGGGCGCTGACCAACTGTTTGGCGGCAATGGCGAAGACAGCCTCTACGGCGATTCCGGCAACGATCTGCTCGACGGCGGGGCGGGCAATGACATTCTCGATGGCGGCACCGGCAACAACACGCTGACCGGCGGTGACGGGGCCGATACGTTCATTGTCAACGACGGGGTCAACACCATCACCGATCTCGGCTTTGGCGGGACCGATGTGCTGCAAGTCGGCCCGGGCGCCGAGGCCGACGCGGCCGTTGTGCAGGATTGGACGGCCACCACAGATACTACCAACGACGGCATCGCCAATCTGATCACGGCCGGGTTTGCGGTTGATCTCAGCCTTGCCGGGGGCGGCACCGGCTTCACTGTGACCAACACGGGCGGCGCGACCACCCTCACCGGTTCGGCGCAGGCCGATACGCTCATTTCCGGCACGGGCGCCGATACGCTGATCGGCGGGGGCGGCAACGATACGCTGATCAGCCACACCCACACCGCCACCGTGGTCTATACCGGCAATGAAGCCGATTACACGGTCACCAAAGTCGGGGCGGGCACCTGGCAGGTGGTCGATACCAACCCTGCTGACGGCGATTCGGGCACGGACACGCTGATCGGCATCCCCACGATCCAGTTCGCCGACGGCACGCTCAACCTGCCCGTGAACCAGGCACCGGTTGTCGCGGCCCCGATTGGCGATCAGGCGATCAACGAGGATACGGCGCTGAGCTTTCAGGTTCCGGCCGGGGCGTTCACCGATCCCGATTCGGATCCGCTGACTTACACCGCCACGCTCGCGGATGGTTCGCCGCTGCCGGGCTGGCTCACGTTCGATGCCGCTACACAGACCTTCTCGGGCACGCCGCCGCAGGATTACAACGGCGATGTCGCGCTCAAGGTTTCGGCCAGCGACGGCGAATACAGCGTGTCGGACAGCTTCACGCTGACGATCAAGCCGGTCAACGATGCGCCGGTGATCACCTCGGGCGGCGGCGGCGACGAAGCCAGCTACACGGTTCTGGAAAACAGCACCGTGGTCACCAAGGTCACCGCGACCGACCCCGATGTCGGTGCCTATCAGCGCTACACCATTGTCGGCGGCGCGGATGCGGGCCAGTTCAAGATCAGCCACAAGACCGGCGCGCTCTACTTCAACAACGCCCCGAACTTCGAAAACCCCACGGATGCCAATCACGACGGCACCTATGATGTGATCGTCAAAGTCAGCGACGGGCACCTTTCCGATACGCAGACGCTGCATGTCACCGTCGGCAACATCGCCAACGAAATCCTCAAGGGCACCGGTGCCGACAACGTGGTGCAGGGCGCGGACGGCGCGGACCGGCTCTATGGTCTCGCCGGCAACGATACGCTCGATGGCGGCACCGGCAACGACAAGCTCTACGGCGGCCTGGGCAATGACATATTGCTCGGCGGCGCGGGCAACGACCGGCTCTATGGCGGCGAAGGCATGGACATGCTCACCGGCGGGGCCGGACGCGATGTGTTCGTGTTCGATCTTTCGCCGAACACCCCGGGCAATGCCGATGTGATCACCGATTTCTCGCATGCGCAGGGTGACAAGATCGCGCTGAGCATGGCGGACTTCACCGGCTTCACGCATACCGGCACGATCTCGGCCGATCAGTTCTATGCGGCGGCCGGTGCAACCGCGGCGCACGATGCGAACGACCGGATCATCTACAACACCACCGATGGCGCGCTCTATTACGATGCCGACGGGCAGGGCGGCGCCGCTGCGGTCCAGATCGCCACGATCCAGTCGCACGACACCGCAAACCTGGGCTATTACGACATCCTGATTGTCGCCTGATTGGCGAAAGGTGCGCTAGCGAGCCTGCGGGTTTTTCCGCAGGCTCGCGTCCATGCGCGCCAGCTGCTCCGCAGTCGCGTCGGTCTGATAGCGGGCCTTCCATTCGGCTGCGGGCAGCCCGTGGATGACCTCGCGCGCGGCCGCCTTGTCGAGCGGTGCGCCGGCCTCGATGATCCAGTCGGCCAGACAATTGCGGCAGAAGCCCGCGAGCCCCATCAGATCAATGTTCTGCGCATCGTGGCGGTGGCGCAAGTGCCGCACCAGATGGCGGAACGCGGCAGCGGCTTGCGCATCGGGCAGGGCATCGAGCGGATCAGCCCCCATGTCAGCTGGCGTATTCGGGGATGAATTCGTATCCATATCGTTCGTCCTTGGGTTTTGAGCGGGCATAGGCCATAGGGCAGCCGCATTCAAACTGAGGTGATGAACGTGGCAAAACTGGACCCCCGTGGCCGCAAGGTAAAGATCCTCGCCACTGTCGGGCCGGCCAGCCGGTCGCCCGAAATGCTGGAAAAGCTGTTTCGCGCCGGGGTCGATGCCTTCCGTGTCAACATGAGCCACGGCGACCATGCGGTGCATGCGGAAACCATCGCCGCGATCCGCGCGCTGGAGCGCAAGGTGGGTCGCCCGATCACCGTGCTGTGCGATCTGCAGGGGCCCAAGCTGCGCGTCGGCGCGTTCAAGGATGGCCGCGCGGTCATCCGCCATTCGGGCCACTTCACGCTCGATCGCAATCCCGAGCCGGGCGACGAGACCCGCGTGCAGCTGCCGCATCCCGAACTGTTCGGCATCTTGCGCAAGGATCAGCGCCTGCTGATCGACGACGGCAAGCTGCGCCTGCGCGTGATCCGCGCGGACGAGAACGAGATCCTCTGCTCGGCCGAAGTCGGCGGAGTGATTTCGGATCGCAAGGGCGTCAACGTGCCCGATGCGGTGATCCCGGTGCCGGCGATGACCGAGAAAGACCGCCGCGATCTCGCCTTCGCGGTGGGTCAGGGCGCGGACTGGATCGCGCTGTCGTTCGTGCAGCGGCCCGAGGATGTGGCCGAAGCCCGCCGCCTGATGGGCGGATACGGCGCGCTCATGGCCAAGATCGAAAAGCCCGCTGCCATCGCCCGGCTCGACGAAATCCTCGAGATCGCGGACGGGCTGATGGTCGCGCGCGGCGATCTGGGGGTTGAGCTCAATCCCGAACAAGTGCCGCCGCTGCAGAAGCGCATTGTCGAAAAGGCGCGGCGCGAGGGCAAGCCGGTGGTGGTCGCGACGCAGATGCTCGAATCGATGATCGAGAGCCCGACGCCCACCCGCGCCGAAGTCTCCGATGTCGCCAACGCGGTCTATGACGGGGCCGATGCCGTGATGCTGTCCGCTGAAACGGCAGCGGGGGCCTGGCCGGTTGAGGCGGTCACGATCATGGACCGCATCGCCAGTGAGGTCGAAGCCGATCCCGGCTATGCCGCGCGCGTCCACTTCATCGAAACCCGCCCCGATCCGACCACCGCCGATGCGCTGGCCGAGGCCTGCGCCAGCATCGCGCGGACGGTGCCGATTGCCGGGATCATCGTGTTCACCGGCTCGGGCTCCACCGCACGGCGCGTGGCGCGCGAGCGGCCGGGCGTGCCGATGCTGGTGCTGACCCCGTCGCTCACGACCGCGCGCAAAGTCGGCCTGCTGTGGGGCGCGCACGCCGTCGCCACCAAGGATATCGGCAGTTTCGAGGAGATGATCGCGAAGGGCAAGCGCATGGCGCTGCGCCACGCCTTCGGCACCGCCGGGTCGCGCCTGATCGCACTGGCAGGGGTGCCGTTCGGCACGCCGGGTTCGACCAACCTGCTGCATATGGTCACGCTGACGGGTGACGAACTGGCGAAGCACACGCCGGAATAGGGGCAGAGGCCCACCCCAACCCCTCCCGCAAGCGG
>CAIKKO010000201.1 GCA_903828025.1 uncultured Sphingomonadales bacterium | reverse complement strand
TATATCCGCTTCGCCAGCGTCTACCGCGATTTCACCGAAGCCCGCGACTTCGAGGAATTCGCCAGCACCGTGCGCGAGGTGGGGGGGACGTGAGTATTCCTGACTCCGGCCCCATCATCGTCCTTGTCCGCCCCCAGCTCGGCGAAAATATCGGCAAGGCCGCGCGCGCGATGCTCAATTTCGGGCTCACCCGCCTGCGGCTGGTCACCCCGCGCGATGGCTGGCCCAATCCCAGCGCCGGGCCTGCCGCTGCGGGCGCGGATGGGGTACTGGCAAATGCGGAGGTCTTCGAAACCCTTGCGGACGCCGTCGCCGATTGCGCGCATGTCTACGCCACCACCGTGCGCAAGCGCGGTGTGACCAAGCCGGTGCTCACCCCGGAGGCCGCCGCCAAGGAAGCCGCCGTGGCTGTGGGCGGCACCGCGTTCGTGTTCGGCCCCGAACGTTCGGGCCTTGAGACAGACGACGTGGCGCTCGCCCGCGCGATCATCACCGTCCCGGTCAACCCGGAATTCGGCTCGCTCAATCTCGCACAGGCGGTGGTGCTCTGCGCCTACGAATGGTCGAAGCACGCGCCCGCCGCAGGTCTCGTCCAGCCGCCTGCCGAAGACGCGCTCCTCCCCCCTGCCCCGCAGGAGGACCTGGAAGGCCTGATCGGCCACATCACCGATCTCTTGGAGCCGCGCGGCTATTTCGAACCCTACAGCCGCGCCGATGTCACCCACCGCACTTTGCGCAACATGCTGACCAAGCCCGGCTGGAACCACCTCGAAGTGCGCACCATGCGCGGCGTGCTCACCACCCTGATGCGCAAACCCGGGCCAAGGGAAAGATAAATAGGGACAGTCCCTATTTTCGGATTGGTTCGTGCGCGCTGCACCGCCACTCTCGCGCTTGACATTCCGTTCATTCGCTGGTCTAGGCCGCGCTTCGCAATTGGCCCTGCACGCCCGGTGAAGCAGTGGCCGCGTCCTTCTTACGGAGGATGGTGCGGTTCCGGGTCTACGAAACACCGGCCTCAAGGCTGGTTCCCATAGACCGGCGCTCAGCTGGTCGCAGAGCAAATTGAAAGGACTTGCCGTGTCAAAGCGCAAGGCATCTAAGCATAAGATCGACCGCCGTCTTGGCGAAAACATCTGGGGCCGCCCGAAAAGCTCGGTCAATCGCCGCAGCTATGGCCCCGGCCAGCACGGCCAGCGCCGCAAGAGCAAGGTGTCGGACTTCGGCATCCAGCTGCGCGCCAAGCAGAAGCTGCGCGGCTATTACGGCGACGTCACCGAAAAGCAGTTCAAGCGCACCTATCAGGAAGCGGCGAGCATGAAGGGTGATACCGGCCAGAACCTCATCGGTCTGCTCGAACAGCGCCTCGACATGATCGTGTACCGCGCCAAGTTCGCGCCCACGATCTTCTCGGCCCGCCAGATCGTCAGCCACGGCCACATCCGCGTCAACGGCGTGAAGTGCAACATCGCCAGCCGCCGCGTGCGTCCGGGCGATATCCTGACCCTCGGCCCCAAGGCCAAGGAAATGGCGCTCATCGCCGAAGCCCAGTCGCTCGCCGAGCGTGATATTCCGGATTATGTCGCCGCCGAAGCCGACAAGGCCACGTTCGTGCGCGTCCCGACGCTCGACGAAGTGCCCTACCCGGTGAAGATGGAACCGAACCTGGTCGTCGAGTTCTACTCGCGCTGATCCGGGCCTTCGGGCCTCACCAGATACAAGAAGGCGGGGCGCAAACCCCGCCTTTTTTGTTGGGCCTCACCCTTCTGCCCATTCCCGCTTCCAGCGCACCCGCGTTAACCATCGAGTCCGTCGGAAATCAATACAATTCCCGGTCCAACACCACCGATGACTTTAACCATCGCTATGCAAAATAACGATTTTGTTAATCTGGCACAGGGATTGCTTAGTTTTGGACATTCCAATTGCAGACTGAGGGTGGAAGACATGGGGAAGCAGTTTACCAAGGGCCTGGCAAAGGCCATTCTGGCGGGTGCCGCCGCGATCGTGATGGCGGGTCAGGCACATGCCGCCGTCTATACCTACGGCCTCACCGGCGGTGCAGGCTTCACGGTTTATGGGGTCGGCACCGCACCGGGCCAGCCCAACACCGACTCGACGCTCACGATCGATACCACGGCCGGCACCGGCAGCGTGGTCGGCAGCGCGATCAACGCCGCATTCACCGGCGATTTCTCGACCTTCACCGGTGGCGCAGCCCCCTCGGGCATGTTCAACATCAACATCACACCGGCCAGCACGCTGACCTATCAGGGCAACACCTATCAGGTTTCGCCGCTGCACCAGCCGATGCTCGAACTGCTCGGCAGCTCGATCAACCTCTGGGCGGTCTGGACCAGCCCGGGCTGCAGCAGCTGCGCCACGCTGGGTGACACGCTCAAGAACGTCTCGTCGAGCACCACCGGCGGCACCCAGGTGCCTGAGCCCGGCATGGTCGGCCTGATGGGTCTCGGCGCAGCGGCGCTGGTCTGGCGCCGCCGGCGTGACGGCGCCCGCGCGGCAGCCTGAACCAACCAAGGAGCGTCCGGTCAGCCTGACCGGACACCCGTTGCGTGAAGCGCCCGGCCTGATGGCCGGGCGTTTTGCATGTGGGGGATCAGAACCCCGCTTTCACGCCCATCATCACCACTTGCGACCGCGCGTCGCCGTCGCTCCAGGTGCTGCCATCGGGGAAGTTGCCGCCCGAGACGAAGTTGAGCGGTTCGTAGCCCTTGATCGTGATGAATTCGCCGAACAGCGAAACGTTCTGGTTGACCCGGTCGGCGAGCCCCAGAACGAGCTGGTCCTGCCGGTGCCAGGGTGATCCCTTGGGCCCAGCGAGGAACTTGCTGTATTCGGCGCTCAGCTTGACGTGATCGCCGGTATAGGGAACCCGCACCCGCCCGCCATACGTGAACGACGTGACTTTCGCGGCGGCGAACTGTGACAGCGGGTTCTTGCTGTCCGGCACATGCGTGCCCGGCCAGGGGGTGCTCGTCTTGGCGAAATCGCCGAGCAGTTCGAGCGGGCCATAGACCAGCTTGCCATAGAAGGCATAGGCCGGAACATTGACGCTGCAATTGCTGAAATGGATCACCGGATAGGCGGTGCAATAGGCCGAACCGTGGATATAGCTCGCGCCTGCCCGCAGCGAATTGCCCTCGCCAAGCTTCAGCGTGTAGCTTGCGTCCACGGCGTAGTTGTTGAGCTTGGAGGGGATGTTGGTGCCATCGACCGGGGTATTGGCCCCGCGGAACTGCGCCCCGCCGACCATCGCCATGCCGCGCACGCTCAGGCCCTTGTAGAGCACCCCGGCCTGCCCGCCATACGCGAGCGGGGCAAACGCATGCCAGTTCGACGAATTGGTGAAGGGGCTGACCGTATCTTCCAGCCCGAACGGCGCATCCATCTTGCCCAGCGCCACATAGAACGGCGAGCGCTTGAGGTTGCCCCACATCACATAGCCCTTGCGCAGCTGAAACTGATTGCGCGCCAGTGCGGTAATCGTACCGGCCCCGAAGCTCTGCTCGGGATCGTAGAGCATCTCGAGATAGCCGGTGAAATCGCGCCCGGCCTTGAAGGTCGCAGCAAGCTGCACACTGCTGAGCGCCATTTCCTGCGTATCGTACGTGCGCTCGTTGCTGCCGGTGGGATGGCGCATGAGATAGCCGAACTTGTTGGCGCGGTTGCTGAAGTGCGCATCGGCAATTGCCACCACGCGCCCGCCCAGTGTGACCGGCGAGGCCAGTTCGCCGTCGCGCAGCGCTTCCAGCTGGCGGATAAGGCGCTGGTTCACGCCTTCGGTATGCTCGAGCATGGCCATGCTGTAGGCCGACGCAATTCCGATGGCGGGAGCCGCAGTCTGCGCGGTGGCGGCCGTAGCCAGAACGGGCGCGCTTGCTTGCGCCGCCGGAGCGGGCGCGCTTGCTTGCGCCGCTACTGGCGCAGGTGCGCTTTCGGCCTGCGCCTGCAAAGTATGCACTTCGGCTTCGAGCGCAGCGTTGCGCGCTTCGAGCCGTTCCAGCCGCGCAAGCAGGTCGGCCACGGTCGGAGCGGCACTGGCCGCATGGGCCGGCATGGCAGAGCCAAGCGCCAGCGCGCCAGCGGCGATTGCGCTAAAGGGCGATTTCACAGATTGGGTTCCCTGACTGGACGTAACGGGCGGTTTCAATGCGCGCCTTGCAGCGCGCGGCTGATCGTCATGGCATGGCGGCGGATTTCAGCGTTGCTCGGCTGCGCCGCAAGCGCGGCCTTGACGAGGGTGACCGCCTCGCTCGACGGGCCGGATTGGCGAAACAGGATCCAGCCGAGCGTGTCGGACACGATCGGATCGCCGGGGGCTGCGGCCAGTGCGCGGCGGGCCAGCGTCTGCGCGCCGGGCAGATCGCCCAGCTCCAGCTTGGCCAGCGCGGCATTGTTGAGCGCGATGACGCCGCTGCCGCCCTGAGGCGGATGGGCGAGAACGCGGGCGTAAATCGCGTCCGCCTTGCGCCAATCGGCATTCTGCATGGCCTTGTCGGCTTCGGCCATCTGGCTGGCATCGGGATCGCCTTGCGCGGCCGCGGCAGCGCGGTCGCGCAGCGCGGCGGCTTCGGGACGGCCAAGGTCGGCAGACAGCGCTGCCGCGAGCCTGAGCACAGCCGGACCGGCATTGGCAGCACTGGCCAGCGGCGCGAGCGTCGACCACGCGGCGGCCTTGTCGTCGATTTGCGCCTGCATGCCCGCGAGCACCAGCCGCGCGCGCGCGTCTTCCTGCCCATGCGAGAGGTAATAGCCGAGCGAGGCAATCGCTTGCTGCGGCTGGTTGCGCTTGGCCGCGATCAGCCCGTTCAGCAGTTCGGTCTGGGGCACGGCGCTGCGGTCGATCCCATGGACCAGCTTTTCGGCACGCACGAGATCGCCCGCATCGAACGCCATCTGCGCCAGATAATAGCGCGCAAAGGCGCTGCGCCCGTCAAACCGGTCCGCCGCATGGGCAAACATCGCTTCGGCCGTCTTGGTGTCGCCGTGGTCATGCTTGATCGACGCCAGGCTGATCAGCGCGGCGACATTGTCGGGCCGCAGCTTCAGAACGCTGTCGAGGATCTTGGCCGCATCATCGGTGCGGCGCTCCGCCAGCGCGATATGCGCGCCGAGCAGCAAGCCATCAATATGCTGGGGCGCCGCTGCATGCGCCTTGTCGGCGGCCTGCTTGGCGGCGGCAATGTCCCCCACCGCGAGCGCGACTTCGCCCTTCATCGCGAGGAGATCGGGCGACGCGGGGAACGCGGCCAGCCCCTTTTCCATCACCGCAACGCCTTCGCTGCCCTTGCCGAGAGCAAGGTCCGCTGCCGCCACCACGGCATAAGCCTCGCCCGAATCGAGCGGCGCGTCCTTCATCGTCAGCAGCGCGGCCTGTCCGCCCGCCGAGAGCAATTGCGCCTTGGCCAGCAGCACCCGCGCCAGCGGCACGGGCGGCTGCAGGTCCATCAGCTTGGCAAAGCGCGCCTTGGCCCGCTCATAGTCCCCCTGCTCCAGCGCAATGCGCCCGCCGAGCAGCAGCAGATCGCGGTTGTTCGGCGCGGCATCGAGCGCCGCCTGAATGGCCGATTCCGCGCCGGGCAGATCGCCTTTCGCGAACGCGGCAGCCGGATCACCCGCCGCCGCACTTGCCCCCAGATTGCAGGCAGATGCCAGCATGACCAACGGCAGCGCCGCGATGACCCAATTCCTGTTCCGCACAGCGATAAACCCTGCCCTTGATGCCGCAGCATTGATGGGCGTGGCCCTATCAGAGAGACCTTCCGGTTTGGTTAAGCAAGCGGTGCCGCGGCGCGGGCTAGGTCCGGCGGGCCCCGCCCAGATACGCAGCCCTGAACGCGCTCGCGAAGGCGGCAAGGCCCCTTTCGAGCGCATCCCGTCGCTCGACGAGGTGCCCTACCGGGTGCAGATGGAACCAAATCTGACCCCCGTGTTCTCCGCGCGCTAATCCATCGGCTTCAAACCGAACACGAAAAAGGCGGGGCGCAAACCCCGCCCTTTTTGTTGTCCGTCGGCGGGAGTTTAGGTGCCTCCGGCGGGCAAGGGCCATCGCCCTTGCATCCCGAAACCTCAGAAAGTCGCACTATCCTCCCCGTTCTTGCGCAGCACAAGCGGGGAGAGGGATTTCAGGAACGCGCCGTATTAATGCGCTCAAATGCTGCTTGATACGCCTTGGTGCGATTGTCGAGCCAATCTGACATCTGGTCCCAGTTCGTTTGGCTGTAAGGATCGACGTTCAGTCGTGAACCAAGATCGATCGCCCATTTCGCACCAAGTTCGCCAGCAAGTTGGTCGAGATGAGGACGAACGAACAATTCGAGCTCGTCGGGCGAACCACCACGCGGAGGCCGGACGAACACTCCAACGCCATTGCGGGACAGATACTGCACCAGCAGGATATCTGTCCCCGGCAGCGGTGCCCAGCGAGAACTGGCCGCACCAGCCTTTCCATAGTCGGGATGTCGCTCACAGAAATGTGTCCAGAAAGCGAGACGATGCTGGCCAATTTCCGACCGGTCGCCTTCTACCGCGCGCTTTTTGTCCGAAACCTGCCGATCCCAATTGTTTGGCCGTTCGACGACCTCGAAAAGAGGTGCATAAGGGGATTCCGCTATGCGAACGACACGCACTCGCACTGCAAAAAAGGCGAAAGGATCAACCGTATGCTCGTTCAGCCAGCGTATGGCGGAAAGATGTTCATCGCGGAACGACGGTGCAACCCAAATCATCGTATGGGCTTCCAGCCCCGCCAGATAAGTCATAATCTGGCCAAGGTGGGTGTGATCAGATCCCTCAAGCTGGTTTTCGATCAGAACTATGCTGTCGTCGGTGGGGTTGCGAGCGAGGATGTCGGCGCTGAAAGTGCCAACGCGCATCTCGGTACCCGCCAGTTCCAAAGGGATGCCGATTGTTACCGCTAGCCGGTCAAGATTCGCTGCCAGCCAAGGCGTGAACCGATGCGCCTCGTGTGCCCAAGCATCACGCAGTGGCACGTCAGCAAGAGTAGCGAACACAGGATCAGTCATCCGTTCATTGCACAGGATAAATTCCGGGGATGCAAGGGCAATGGCCCTTGCCAGCCGGAGGCCATTCTACCCCTTCCCGAAATACCGCCGCCTGAAATCCGCCGCCCACGCCGCAAACCGCCCCTCCGCAATCGCCGCGCGCATGCCTGCCATCAGTTGCTGGTAGAACGAGAGGTTGTGTTCGGTCAGCAGCATGGCGCCGAGCATTTCGCCCGAGCGGTGCAAGTGGTGCAGGTAGGCGCGGCTGTATTGTGCGCAGACCGGGCAGGTGCAGGCCGGGTCCAGAGGCCCGGTATCCTCGGCGTGGCGGGCGTTGCGGATGTTGACCGGTCCCGCCCATGTGAAGCCCTGCCCGTTGCGGCCCGAGCGGGTGGGCAGCACGCAATCGAACATGTCGACCCCGCGCTCGACCGCGCCGACGAGGTCGTCGGGCTTGCCCACGCCCATCAGATAGCGCGGTGCCGTATCGGGCAGCTGGCCGGGCGCGAAATCGAGCGTGGCGAACATCGCCTCCTGCCCCTCGCCCACCGCGAGCCCGCCAATGGCATAGCCGTCAAAGCCGATGGCGGTGAGTTCGGAGGCGCTCTCGGCGCGCAGGCGTTCATCCAGCCCGCCCTGCTGGATGCCGAACAGCGCCGCGCCTTCCGCGTGTTCGCCGCCCGCATCGAAAGCATCGCGGCTGCGTTTGGCCCAGCGCATCGACATGGCCATGCTTTTGGCCATCACCTCGCGCGGGCTGTCGGCGCGGGGGCATTCGTCGAAGGCCATGACGATGTCGGAGCCGAGCAGCCGCTGGATCTCCATCGAGCGCTCCGGGCTCAACATATGGCGCGATCCGTCGAGGTGGCTGGCGAAAGTCACGCCTTCTTCGGTGATCTTGCGCAGATCAGACAGGCTCATCACCTGATAGCCGCCGCTGTCGGTGAGGATCGGTTTGTCCCAGCGCATGAACCGGTGCAGCCCGCCCAGCCGCGCCATCCGTTCCGCGCCGGGGCGCAGCATGAGGTGGTAGGTGTTGCCGAGCAGGATGTCGGCCCCGGTCGCCGCCACGTCCTCCACTTTCATCGCCTTGACCGTGCCTGCGGTGCCGACGGGCATGAATGCGGGCGTGCGGATCGTGCCCCGGCGCATGCGGATTTCGCCGGTGCGGGCGCGGCCATCGACAGCGTGGACAGTGAAGGAAAAGCGGGTCATCGAGCGTTTCTGGGCTGTATCAAGGTTGTGTGCCTTAGGCACAAACGCCATGGGGCGCAAATGCACGACGCTTTCCTGCTCGCCCCCTGGCTGTACTTCGCGCTGACCGGCCTTGCCGTGCTCACGGGCTGCGTCGATGCCATCGCGGGCGGCGGCGGGCTGTTGATGATGCCCGCGCTGATCTACGCCGGGCTGCCGCCGCACCTCGTGCTCGGCACCAACAAGCTGCAATCCGCCTGCGGTGCGAGCGTGGCGACCGCGCGCTATCACCGCGCGAAGCTGTTTACATTTCGGGCGAGCATTCCGGCAACACTGGCGGCCTTTGCCGGGGCGGCGGCGGGCGCGCTGGTGATCCAGCGCTTCGATGCGCACTTGCTGCGGCTGGTGGTGCCGTTGCTGCTGATGGGGGCGGCGCTTTACACGCTGCTCTCGCCGCGCATGGAGGATGCGCCGAGCCGCCCCCGCCTCAGCAAGCGGGCCTATCTGCCGGTGGCGTGCGGGATCGGGTTCTACGACGGCTTTTTCGGCCCCGGCACCGGCCAGTTTTTCGCCGCAACGCTGGTGGCGCTGCGCGGTCTTGGCCTGACCCGCGCGACCGGCCTGACCAAGCTGCTCAACCTTTCGAGCAATGCCGCCAGCCTGATCGTGTTCGCAGCGGGCGGCCAAGTGCTGTGGCTGCTCGGCCTCAGCATGGGCGCGGGCGCGATGGCCGGCGCAATGCTCGGCACCCGCCTCGCCACCCGCTATGGCGCGCGCCTCATCCGCCCGCTGCTGGTGACAGCAAGCTTGGCGCTGACCGGCCGGCTGGTGTGGGGCTGGTTTGCGGGATAATATCTGATCGCCGAAATGCCGTGCCCGATTCAGAAGTCAGTAAAAATTGACTCAGACTAAAAAGCCAACTTAATGTTAAGGACTTGAAAACGACGTTAAAGGATCGTGAACGTGCCCATAATCGGAACTGCCGCCAGCGAAACACTCAAGGGCACGGCCGGTGCCGACCAGATCAATGGTATGGGCGGAAGCGATACGATCTTCGCCCGCGGTGGTGATGATACTATCAATTTCACCATCGCTGGAGGCGCAAGCCGGGTCAATGGCGGCATTGGCACCGATACCATCGTCTTCCATAGCGCGGCGGTCGAACAGGATTACTATCTGTCCGAGGTCGCCCAGGTCGAGAACTTGAGCTTTGTTGGAAATGCCGGCGAATACAATGTCGCGACGATCGGCTACGTTGTCCCATTTGCAGCGACCGAACAGTTTACACCGGCATTTCCTGCGCAGATTTCCGGCGGCAACTCCTATGACTATTTCACTCTGTCCATCACCGGCGGCATGGGCGATGTTGATCGTATCAATGTTCCGGACGTCACCTTCACCAACTGGCACACTTATCCGGCCAGCTATGCGCCCGGTCCGGCCGATGAGTTCGCCATCGCGACCGACGATGCCGATTATACGTTCTACGCTTCTGAATTTATTGGCAAGCAAGGCGTGCAGCAGGACTTTCAGCTCGGTGCTGGCAACGATACGGTTTACGGCTCCTCCGGGGCCGAGTTCATGTTTGGCAGAGCCGGTGTCAACAAGTTGTATGGCATGGGCGGGAATGACACCTTCAAGCTCAGCACGCGCTTCGCCCTTTCGAACGACAGTATCTATGATGGCGGCACTGGAACAGATTTTCTGTCGATTTACGGCACTGTAACCTTCGCTGGCACGGCAAAGTCCATCGAAGGAATCAATTTTTTCAACGGTCAATATGTCGCCCCGGACGGGTCCATCAAACTCTCCTCCGCCTACGCCGGCAATTTCACCATGACCGCCACCCAGATCGCCACACTGGCAACCAACCTCGAGTTCGCCGGTTTCGGCAACTTGCATGTTACCGACGCTGCCAAGTTCTCCGCCGCCAAATACCAGTTTCTGGACGGCGCGAAGGTGACCCTGGACGTGACCGGCACCGATCAAGCCAACGTCCTGACAGGATCATCGGTCAACGACACGCTGTCCGGTCTGGCCGGGGCGGACAAACTGGCGGGCGGCGCGGGCGATGACACACTGATCGGCGGCGCGGGCAAGGATACGCTGACCGGCGGCGACGGTGCGGACCACTTCGTTTTCAATACCGCACCCGAAGCCGCAGCAAACCGCGACACGATTGTCGACTTCAGCCATGCGCAGGGCGACGTGATTACGCTTTCTGCTGCGGTGTTTGCCGGGATCGCCACCACCGGTGCGCTTTCGGACGATGCGTTCTACGCCGCTGCGGGCGCAACCACGGCGCACGATGCCACCGACCGGATCATCTACAACACCTCCACGGGCTTGCTGTATTACGACGCGGATGGTTCAGGCGGGACAGCAGCGGTGGTGGTAGCCCTCGTCAGCGGCCACCCTGCGCTCGTCGCCGCCGACTTTGCCATCATTGCCTGAGCGGGCCCTGAAGCATTTGACCGAGCCCCCTCACCACACCCGCGCGCGCGCCTCGGGGGGCAGATAGAGCTTCGTGCCGGGCTTGATGCCGAACGCGGCGTACCAGGCGTCGATATTGCGCACGACGCCATCGACCCGGTAGTGGCGCGGTGAATGCGGATCGCTGGCCAGCTGCCGGGTAACGGCATCGGGGCGGTTTTTGCCGCGCCAGCTTTGCGCATAGCCGAGGAAAAAGCGCTGATCCCCGGTCAGGCCGCCGATTACCGGGGCCTCCTTGCCGCCAAGCGACGCGTGATAGGCATCGAGCGCCGTGAGCACGCCGCCCAGATCGGCGATGTTCTCGCCCATCGTCAGATCGGCGTTGATGTGATGGCCCGGCACCGGTTCGAACCCCGCATATTGCGCGCCCAGCACTTTGGTGCGGCTCTTGAAAGTCTCCGCGTCCGCCGGGGCCCACCAATCGCGCAAGGCTCCGGTGGCATCGAGCATACGCCCTGAATCGTCGAAGCTGTGCGTCAGTTCATGGCCGATGGTGCTGCCCGTATCGCCATAGTTGATCGCCGCATCGAAGGTCGGATTGAAATCGGGCGACTGGAGGATCGCCGCCGCGAACACGATCTCGTTGGCAGGCCCGCCGTTGTAGGCGTCGATTGTCTGCGGGGTCATGCCCCATGCACCCTTGTCGACCGGCTTGCCGACCAGATCGCGCCGCACCTGCCATTCGAAAGCCCCGGCGCGCAGCGCATTGCCGACAAGATCGGTCGGATCAATCACCAGCGCAGCATAGTTGCGGCGCGGCGTATCGGGGTAGCCGACCTTGATCCGGATCGCCGCCAGCTTCTTGAGCGCTTCGGCGCGGGTTTCGGGAGACATCCACGCCGCCTGCTCGATCCGCACGCGGAATGCGCTGCGCAAGTTGGCGACCAGCGCCTCGATCGCGGCCTTGGCCTGCGGCGGGAAATGGCGCGCGACATAAGCCTCGCCCACCGCCCAGCCCATCGTGCCGAAACTCTCGCTGCGATCCCCGGCGAGGAAATCGCCACCCGAAACCGCGCGAACTGCCCGCTTCCAGCGCGGCTCGATCGCTTTGGCCCCGCCCAAGGTCGCGCCGTGGAAATCGAACGAGGCCTGCGCGAAGGGGCTGGAAAGATAGACCGCCGCGTTGTCGATCAGCGTGAAGGCCGCGCGCGCTTTCAGCGTGGCGATGGGTGTCTCGCCATAGATCTTGGCGAGCTTCGGGAAGGCGGTGATTTCCGCAACCACGAAAGTATCCGGAAGCCCGGCCGCTTTCAAATACGCCCCCCAGGCAAAGCCCGGCGCTTCTTGCTCCAGCTGCGCAAGCGTGCGCGGATTATAGACTTTGGTCACGTCGCGATCTTCGACGTTGGTCCAGCTCGCTTCGGCGACGCGGGTTTCCAGCGCCACCACGGCAGCGGCCTGCGCCTTGGCATCGGGCCAGCCTGCCAGTGTCAGCACTTTGGCGATATAGGCGCGGTAGGCGTCCTTCTTGTCGGCGTAATCGGCCTGAAGATAATAGTCGCGGTCCGGCAGCCCCAGACCGCCTTGCGTGAGATAGGCGGCGTTGACCTCGGGATGCTTGAGATCGGCGAGGATCTGCACCCCGAACAGCGCGCCATCGAAGCCTTCGTTCGCATGGCCCATCCGCGCCGCGAGCTGATCGCGGCTGGTCGCCGCGCGGATCGCCGCCAGTTTGGGCCGGAGCGGGGTCAGGCCCAGCCGCTCGACTCACGCTTCGTCCATGAACGCGGTGTAGTACGCGCCGA
Organism: uncultured Sphingomonadales bacterium; assembly: GCA_903828025.1. GTDB lineage: Bacteria > Pseudomonadota > Alphaproteobacteria > Sphingomonadales > Sphingomonadaceae > Novosphingobium. Next base: position 250 of record CAIKKO010000201.1, on the reverse strand, counting down.
TCTTGTCGGTCGTCGTCACCGGATGGCGCGGGGCCCGTTTGGCCGCATCCTCCAGCAAAGCGCGCACCTGGCTCGCAACCTTTTCCTGCTGGACCGCGCCAATCGACCAGCCAAGCCGGTCATCGGGAATCTTCACCCGCGCGTTCCACGCTCCATTGGCATAGTCATCGAAGCTGTCCCCCGGATCGACCGAGTGGTCCATCGCCGAGATGTCGTAACCCCAGGGTTCGGGATAGATGCCCTGCGGATC
>CAIKKO010000200.1 GCA_903828025.1 uncultured Sphingomonadales bacterium | reverse complement strand
GAAGCCGCGCTCAATATCCAGAAGCTGATGACCAAACTGCAGGCGCTGCTGCCGGAGGAGTGAGGCGCGGCAGGCTCACCGGCTTACCGCGACAGGCCCACCCCCGACCCCTCCCGCAAGCGGGAGGGGAGCAGAAGGGGAGCCCACCCGCAAGCGGGAGGTGGGAAAAGGGGGAGGACACCCGCTTGCGGGAGGGATGGAAAGCGCGTTGCTGACTCCCCTCCCGCTTGCGGGAGGGGCAGGGGGTGGGCCAATCAGCCCGGTGTCGGCTTTCCGAGGAAATGGCTCAGCGGGTTGGGGCCGGTGTAGCTGGCTTTGTCCGGATACATCGCTTCATAGACCACCGCGTTTTCGAGCACGCGCTGCACATAGTTGCGCGTTTCCGAGAGCGGGATGCGCTCGATCCAGTCGATCCAGCCGACCCCGCCGACACGCGGATCGCCATTGGCGCGCAGCCACTTGTTCACATTGCCCGCGCCCGCGTTGTAGGCCGCGACGGCGAGCGGATAGCTGCCGTTGAAATAGTCGAGCAGGCGCTGGAAATAGGCCCCGCCGACCGCGAGATTGAAGCCGGCATCGTCGATCAGCGCGTTCGAGCTGTAAGACAAGCCAAGCTTGCCCGCCTGCTCGCCCGCCGTGCCCGGCATGAGCTGCATCAGCCCGCGCGCCCCGGCATGGCTGACCGCGTTCTGCGAGAACTGGCTTTCCTGCCGCGTGATGGCGTGGATCATCGTCCAGCCGTGCTCATAGCCCTGCGGCACCGTAATCAGCGGGAAGGCGATGTGCTGGAAATCGAGATAGCCGCGCGCCGCCGCCGCTTGCCCCACGATCACGCCGAGATCGCGGCGGCCAAGGTTGCGCGCGAGTTCGGCCACCAGCACATGCTGGCCCTTGGTCTGCTGCTGATCGCTGATCTCGCGGAAGAAGCGCACCGTGGTCTTCCAATCGGCATCGCGCGCGACTTCGCGCACCGCCAGTGTGATCGGCGCAGCGTTGAACGCTGCGCGCTCCTGCGGGGTCGGCTGGACTTCGGCCACAAGCGGGAAACTTGGCACCGGACGGCCGAGCCGTTCGAGCGCCAGCAGGCCGTAGAACTGATCGCCATAGGCGGCGGCCATTTCGAGATAGCGCTGCGAATCCTTGGCCTGCCCGCCCTGCGCGGCGGCGATTCCGGCCCAGTAAAACCCTTTCGAGCGCGTGCCCGGGGTGCGCGCCGCCGCGCCGTAGCGCCAGAACAGCGGCGCGGCATCCGCCCCGTTGCCGAGATTGCGCAGCGCCTGCGTGCCGCCGAGCCACATCAGCGAGGTGTAATCATCGCGCAAGTCATAGGCCGTCTGGCTGACGTCTTCACCTTGGGCAAAGGCGTCGTCGATCCCGGCGGCAATCCGCCACGCGGTGCGCGCATCGCCTGAAGCGGCCGCTCCGCGCGCATTGGCAAGCAACTCGTCCACCCACTTGTCGCGGTTCAGCGGCGGGCGGGCGAGCAGCGGCCGGTTTGCCAGCAGCGCCTGCGCCGCCGCGCCGTTGCCCTGCCGGCGCAGCTGGCGCGCGCGGGAGTAGAGGAAGCCGGGATCGGCGTTCAGGGTTTCGCTGCTGGTGCCATCTGCGGCGGCATAAGGATCGAGCCCGAGCAGCGCCGCCAGCCGGGCGGCAAAGGTGCCCTTGCGCGCTGAATTGACCCGGGCCATCTCGTGCGCGGCGGGGGAGGGGTTGCCCGCCCACAGCAGCGCGTCCATCCGCGCGTCCTCGTCGTCGGCGGTAAATGTGCCGCCCCACTGGCCTGCAATCGCGATCTCGGCGGCATCGCTCATCGGCCCGCCGCGCCAAGCCGCGCGGGCCACCGCATCGGCCTCGGGGCGGCCGAGCGCCTTCAGCGCCAGCGCATATTGCGCGCGCGCCGGGTTGGTGAGCGGGGGCACTTTGTCGAAATAGGCGACAAGGCTGCTCGCTTCGGCGCTTTGCCGTTCGAGCGCGGCCTCGGCAGCGCGGCGCAGCTTGTCCTCGTCCGGAAAGCCCCGGTAGCTGAGGATGAAACCGGCGTAGTCGTTGAAACCGAAGCCGGTGGAGCTGGTCAGCAGCCGCCAGCGGTCGATCGCCTGCGCCATCGGGCCCTGGCTTTGCGCGATCAGCTGCGCGCGCGCGGCATCCCACGCGCTCGCCCCCGCGTCCGTATCGCTGGCGTGGCAGGCCACCGACGCGGCGAGGACGGGCAGCAATGCCGTGCCCAGCAGCAGTTTTCGAAACACTGCACGCTTCTCCATGCTGGACATTGTGGCCCCCGGCTCCTTATCACGCGCTGAACCAAGCGCCCCCGTCCGTCCAGCGGCAGGCGGCGCGCCAACGCCCCCTTGTGGCGCAGATCGAAGGGCAAAGTCCATGTTTTCCGGCTCCATTCCGGCTTTGGTGACACCTTTTCGCGGCGGGGTGTTTGACGAGAAGGCGTTCCGTCGGCTGGTCGACTGGCAGATCGACAACGGCTCCGCGGCGCTGGTTCCCTGCGGCACCACGGGCGAATCCTCGACGCTGTCGAACGCAGAGCACCACCGGGTGATCGAGGTCTGCGTCGAGCAGGCGGCGGGGCGCGTGCCGATCATCGCGGGCTGCGGCAGCAACGATACGATGAACGCGCATATGCACATGACGTTCTCGCGCAAGAGCGGTGCGGCGGCGGCTCTATGTGTCGCGCCCTACTACAACCGGCCGAGCCAGGCCGGACTGCTCGCGCATTTCGGCTATCTGGCCGAGCACAACGATCTGCCGATCATCCTCTATAACGTGCCCGGCCGCACCGTGACCGACATCCTGCCCGAAACGGTGTGCGAACTGGCGCGCCGCTATCCGGACAAGATCGTGGGCATCAAGGACGCTAGCGGCGACCTTTCGCGCGTGACCGACCACCGCATGGGCATCAGCAAGGCATTCTGCCAGCTATCGGGCGATGACGAACTCGCGCTGCCCGCCAATGCCGCAGGCGCGGTGGGGTGCATTTCGGTCACCGCCAATGTCGCCCCGCGCCTCTGCGCCGATTTTCAGGCCGCCTGCGCCGCGAACGATTTCGAGAAGGCGCGCGAACTCAACGACAAGCTCTATCCGCTGCACTACGCGATGTTCGAAGACGCCTCGCCCGGGCCTTTGAAATACGCATTGAGCCGGGTACATGACTGGCTGACCGAAGAACTGCGCCTGCCGCTGGTGCCGTGCAGCGACGCGGCGCGCGCGGCGGTGGATGCGGCGCTGGTGCATGCCGGACTGGTGTGAGCGGTAAGTTTGCTTGACCGAGGTCGGCCAATAAATTATATAAAAATATAATTTATCCGGAAGGGACTTCCATGCACATTACCAATCTGCGCAAGGTGGGCGGCTCGGTGATGCTGGCTGTCCCGCCCGCGCTGCTGGATTTGCTCCATCTGGAAGTTGGCGCAGCGGTGGGCATTGCCATCGATGGCGAGCGGCTCGTGGTCGAGGCCGCGCCCCGTCCGCGCTACACGATGGCCGAGTTGCTGGCGGCATCGGACTATTCCGACGAGCCTTCGGCTGAGGACCGCGAATGGCTGGATGCACCTGCGGCGGGCAAGGAACTGCTGTGAAGCGGGGGGACATCTACATGGTGTCGCTCAATCCCGCTCAAGGCCGCGAGCAACAGGGCCACCGGCCCGTGCTGATCGTGACGCCGGACGCGTTCAACACCGTTACGAAGCTGCCGGTGGTTCTGCCGATCACCAATAGCGGCGATTTCGCGCGTCGGATCGGCTTTGCAGTGGAGCTTGTGGGGCTGAAGACGACCGGGATCGTCCGGTGCGATCAACCCCGTGTTCTCGATATCGCCGAGCGCGGCGGACGCAAAGTGGAGACAATGCCCGCCGCGCTGCTCGATGACGTCATGGCCAAAGTCGCCACGCTGTTTGCGTGAGGCGACCCCTCACATATGCCGGTAAATCGCCCGCTCGTGCGAGAACGCCTTGAAGCCGAAGTAGCCGTGATAGCTGCCCGATCCGCTGGCGTTGACGCCGCCGAAGGGCAGGTGGTTTTCGAGGTAGTGCGAGAACACGCCGTTGATCGTCATCCCGCCCGATGAGGTGCGGCTGATGACCTTTTCGATGGTCTCCTCGTCGTCCGAGTAGACATAGAGCGCGAGCGGCTTGTCGCGTGCCGCGATGTAGTCGATCGCCTGATCTACGTCCGTGTAGTTCATCACCGGCAGCACGGGGGCGAAGATTTCCTCCTGCAGGATCTTCATCTGCGGGGTGACGCCCGTGAGCAGGGTGGGGTGGATGGTGAGATCGCTCTCGTCCATCGTGCCGCCGACAGCGACAGTCGCGCCTTGCGCAACGGCATCATCGAACAGCGCCTTCACGCGGGCGAAGTTCGCCTGATTGACGATCTGCGCGATGCTTTCCTTCCGAATCGCGCCGGTTTCGTCATAGAGGTTCTTGGCGACGTTGGCCCTGAAGCCTTCGACCAGCTGGGCCTGCTGTTCTTCGCGCACGAACACATAGTCCGGCGAAATGCAGGCCTGTCCGCCGTTGAACTGCTTGGCCCCGGCAAGCTGCGCCGCGACCTTGTCGATGTCTGCGCCGGAATCGAGGATCACGGGCGACTTGCCGCCGAGTTCGAGCGTGACGCTGGCGAGGTGCTTGGCGGCGGCGGCCATGACGATCTTGCCGACGCGGGTGCTGCCAGTGAAGAAGATGTGGTTGAACGGCAGTTCGAGCAGCGCGGTGGCGACGCTGACATCGCCTTCGACCAGCGCGACTTCGCTTTCATCGAACGCTTCGGCGATGATCTTTGCGGCGACCTTGGCGGTGGCGGGGCAGAGGTCGGTGAGCTTGACCACGGCCGTGTTGCCCGCCGCGATGGCAGCGGCAAGCGGCCCGAGCGCGAGGCCGAGCGGGAAGTTCCACGGGCCGAGGATCAGGCAGACCCCGCGCGCTTCATAGCGGATCTGGGCGCGGTCAGCCGGATTGAGCGAGGGGGTGACTTCGGTCGGGGCCATCCATGCATCGAGATTGTCGATATTGCGCTGGATATTGGCGGTGACGTTGAGCACTTCGGTGACGCGGATCTCGCCCTCGGGCTTGCGCGTGTCTTCTAGCACGGCCGCGACGATGGCATCGGCATGGGCCTCGACCGCGGCCTTCAGCCCCGCCAGCTTGGCCTTGCGCGCCTCGGCGCTGGAGGCCTTCACGTTCCACTGGTTCGCCTGCTGGAGTTCGAAAATGCGGAGGAGGTCGGCTGCGGTCGGGTTGGTCATGGTCTTGCCTGCGCTTGCTGGGGGCCTCAGCGGCCGGGTTTGGATGCCCGATTGCCGTAGCCCAGCCGCGCGGTCAATGTAAGGTGACCTAACGGATCACTCTGTGGAACTTTGTGGGCGAAGGCTATGGGGGTGGGCGGCGGTGAGGGCACATTCCATTTTTTGCCCTGACCATTCACCATCCTCAAACTTGCTTCAGGATCTGGCGTTCCGGGAACGACCGTCTTGCGATCCTCCTGTCCTCGTCGCCCCGTGCTTGACACGGGGCTTGGCTTCGCTTCTGCGGCGTTCAAGTATCTGG
>CAIKKO010000199.1 GCA_903828025.1 uncultured Sphingomonadales bacterium | reverse complement strand
TGCGCATCGCGCCGCTCGTAGATGGCCGTAATCAGCGCCGAGCGGACCAGCAGCTCCTTCATGATTCCGGCGATGACCGAGTTGCCGCTGAGTTCGCCCAGCAGCATGTGAAAATCATGCGAGGTGCGCACTTCGGCCGAGCGATCGCCGCGCCGTTCGGCGGCATCTTCCTTGCGCAAGTGGGCCTTCAGCCGCTTGAGCCCGCGCTCGTCAATCACATCGACCAGCTGGCGGACGAGCGAAGTTTCGACCAGTCTGCGCGCCGCAAACACTTCGCGCGCTTCGGCCACACCGGGATGGGCGACCGCAGCCCCCTTGTTGCGGTGCAGGATGACGATCTTTTCGCGCGCCAGTGCCTGCAGCACCACGCGAATCCGGCTGCGCTTGACGTTGAAGACTTCGGCGAGCTGTTCTTCGATCAGGCGCGCGCCCGGTGCCAGCTTGCGATCAAAAATCGCGGCGTGAATGCGGTCGTAGATCTGGGCTTCAAGCGCCGCGCCCGTCTCGGGTTCAGCCATATCCGGCTCCCGCGCTGTCTGATCGTTCATCCCGGCTCTCCGCCTGTGATCGCGCGCCTTGTGGCATAGGGCGCGAGCCCGGCAAAGGGCATGACGAGGGGAAGGTGTTTACGCATGGGCTTCGAAATGGCTGGCAATCGCCCCCGGATTCGTCAGCCACACGGCCCCGCGATGGCTGGCAATATGGTCGATGGCGCGGCGCAGCGCGCGGAGCCGGAACGGCTGCCCGATGATGAAACTGTGCAGGATCACGCTCATCACCAGGGGTTCATCGCCCGGCGTTGCCAGCATCTCGTCGAACTGGTCGATCACCATGTCGGCAAACTCGCGGGGGCCGACGTGGCGTCCGATCATGGCCGAGCTATCATTGAGCTCCTGCGAATAGGGCATGGCGAGCAGCGGTCCGTTCGCGGTGTGCAGGTGAACGGGCTGGTCATCCATCGTCCAGTCGCAGACATAGCGATAGCCCTGCGCCACCAGCAGTTCGGGCGTGCGCGGGGTTTCCGCGATCCACGGGCTGGCCCACCCGGCCGGGCGCTTGCCGGTGGCCCGTTCGATGCGGTCGGCCACTCCGGCAAGATAGGCCGCCTCCTGCGCCTCGCTCAGGCCCTGCAGGCTGTCGGAGTTCGAACGGCCATGCGCGATGAATTCGGACCCGGCCCGCGCAAACGCGTCGACCAGTTCGGGCGCGTGGCTGCACACGGCCGAATTGAGCAGGACGGAGAGCGGGATTCCATAGCTCTGGAACGCGGCGAGCACGCGCCACGCGCCAACCCGTTCGCCGTATTCGCGCCATGAGGTGTTGAGCACATCCGGCGCGGACATGCCGGGCACCAGATCCTCCACCAGACCCTCGCCGAAGGCATAGTGCTCCAGCCCGAGCGCGAAATAGACCGCCAGCTGCCGCCCGCCCGGCCACTGGAACACGGGCCGCTTGGTGATCGGCGAATAAGGATAGCGCCCGTGCGAAGGCAGGTGATCGGCCAGCAGCGGGGTGTCGTTTTCAGCCATGGTCGAGCCTCCTTGCCAACCCGACATCACGCGCAGAGGCTTTGAGGACCATCTCGCGGTAATAGGGCAACCATTCTTCCGGGGTGCCGTGCATGCTGCCCGTGCGCGCGGCGATGGCGCGGGCTTCGGCACGCAGGGCGGCTTCGTCGATCCCGGCAACCCGTCCATTCGCGAACAGGATGCGACCGGCGACCATGGTCAGCCGCACCGATCCGCCATTCTCGCAATAGACCAGCTGCCGCCGCAGATCGTTGATCGGGGTGAACGCAAGCGTATCGAGATCGACCATGATCAGATCGGCCTGATGGCCAGGGGCAATCGCACCGAGCGGCTGCGGGCTGCGCATCGCCCGCACCCCGCCATGGACAAGGCAATCGAGCACTTCGCGCGCGGTCGGCCAGGTGGCATAATCGGCCCCCGACAGCGTATGGATCATCCCCGCCAGCTTGGCGACGGCCCACATGTTGATGCTGTCGTCCGCGATGGCCTCGTCGGTCCCGAGGCATAGCGGCACGCCGGCATCGCGCAGCTTGCGAAACGGCATCACGCCGCTGCCAAGCCGCAAGTTGCTGATCGGATTGTGCGCCACGGTCGCCCCGGATTCGGCTATCAGGGCAATGTCGGCATCGTCGAGCCAGATGCCATGGATGATCTGCATCCGCTCGCTCAGCATGCCGAGATCGGCAAGATAGCGCACCAGCGAGCGCCCCCCCAGATGCTCCTCGCCAAACACGCGCTGCAGCTTGGTTTCCAGCACATGGCAGTAAAACGGCAGGTTGTGCGCGCGGCTCAGCGCATCGAGCGCGCGGATATAGTCCGGCGTCACGCGCTGCGGGGCGGAGCAGGATACCGCGGCGCGCAAGCGGCCCTCAGCCGCCCCGTGCCAGCGGCTGATCAGGTGATCATAGCAGGCGAGCAGGCCCGCCGCGTCCATCGGCGGCGCTGCCGCTGCGCGCGCGCGCAGCGGCTCTGGCAGGATCGACGCGAGGAAGGGCAGCTTGTCGAGCTCGGGCACATTGGGCTGATCGAGCGCCACGGTCGCGCGCAGCCCGCTGTCGGCATAGGCCTGCATCACCGCGTCGATCTCGGCCGGCGAGGGTGCGGGCACGAAGAACGCATCGTCGAGCACGGCGGTGGTGCCGTTGCGGATCATTTCCAGCGCGCCGAGCATGGTGCGCACATAGGCCGTCCGGGGATCGGCCGCGTTGCCCTCGGCCGGGGTTTCGAACAGCATGAACACTTCAAGCGGGAGGCAATCGAGCGCGCCCTTCATCGCGTTGACCGGCGAATGGAAGTGCGCGTTGATCAGGCCGGGCATGAGCAGATGCCCGGCCGCGTCGATCACGCGGTCGCCAAGCTGTTCGTCCACCACTTCGCCAACGATGATCCGGGCGATCACCGCCCCTTCCACGATCACCGTCGCCCGGTCGAGTTCGGTATCGTCGGCGTCCATCGTCAGGACCCGGGCGTTGCGAAAAACCGTTCTCATGCTGCGCGGCGGTTCGGGTTCGTGCGCGGCAGGACCGCAACGTCATCGCCAGCGAACCATGAGGTATGGACTGCTATCGCGTACGCCATCCGCGCCCTTTCGTTCAAGCCATGCAGCTGCGCCGCTGAGCATGTTCGGGATTGCCTGCAATATTGTCAACAATAATGGACGCACGCCGTGGATCTATCGTGCCCGTCTTCAGCATTTGCGCGGCGTTGCAATATCAGGCAGGCCGTAAATTCGCTTGAAATCCTGATTGTGACGTGCGGATTCGCCGTCAATAATGCAGTGCAGCATAAATAAGATTGTCAACAAACAAATCGAGGTTATGCTGCCTGCTATCGTGCGGACCGGATCGGCGGTCGGCCGGGCAGAGGAGCCAGGATGCGCCAACCCATTTCGCGCTGCCGCCATCCCGTGCTCCTGCAGGCCGCCCGGGCATGACCCCCGCTTTGCCGGACCAAGCCTACCCACAGGAGGTCGATCCGGCTCACCCGGCGAGCCATCCCTCGCATCGCCGTCTCCCGGTCTGGGCCATGGGATTGAGCAACTTGCCGTTCGGGCTGTTCGGGGCGGGGTTGTTCGTGGCCATCCCGCAATTGCTGACGGCCCGCCACATCTCACCCGCCGTGAGCACTGCGATCACCGCCATTGCGATCATTCCCGGGTTCTGCGCGTTTCTGGTCAGCCCGCTGCTCGACGTGTTCGTCAGCCGCCGGTTCTACGCGATCCTGTTCGGCGTGCTGCAAACGCTGTTCATGGCCGCCAGCCTGCTGCTGACCGATCATCTTACCGCGCTGACGGTCACGCTGTTTCTCGGTTTCTTTTCGTGCGTGCTGTTTAACAGCGCGCTGGGCGGCTGGCTGGGAAGCATCACCGCCCCTGAAGAGGAGGGGCAACTCGGCGCGTGGTTCGCGATCGTCAACTTCGCGGGCTTCGGCATATCCGCGATAATCGCGATCCCGCTGCTGCGCGGCCTGCCCTACCTCACCGGGGTGGCCTGCTTCTGCCTGCTGATTGCCGCACCACTGGCCATGCTGCCCTTCCTGCCGTCCCCCCCGCCAGACCGGCGCCTCGCCAAGGAGAGCTACCAGCGCTTTGCGGGCGACGTGCTCGCGCTGTTTCGCAAACCCGGCTCGCTGCGCACGCTGCCGTTGTTTCTGGCCCCCTGCGCAACCTTTGCCATCGTCAATATCGTCGGCGCGCTGGGCAACGACTACGCCGCGTCCGAGGCCACGGTCAGCGTCGCCGGGGGATTATGCACGATGGTCGCTGCGCTGATCGGCAGCCTCACCGCACCGGTGCTGGCGCGGCGGGTGCCGTTGCTCCCGCTCTACCTGCTGATCGGCAGCATCGGTGCAGGATTTACACTGTTGCAGCTTGGCCTGCCGCGAACACCACTCCTGTATGTCGTGATGGTATTCGGCGAGAACATTTTCGCCTCGGCCGGCAACGCGACGGCAACCGCGATCATCTTCGGCGCGGTCGGCAAACGCAATCCACTCGCGGCGACCCAGTTCTCGATCCTGGCAGCCGCCACGTTCCTGCCGCAGACCTACATGCAGGCCGTCGACGGATCGGCGTATGGCATCGGCGGCCTGACCGGCATGCTGCTGACCGACGCCGCGCTAAGCCTGATGAGTTGCACCGTGTTTGCCGTGCTGATGCACTGGCGCGGCGCGCGCCCGAACCGGGGACCGGTGAGCCCGCTTGCCGACGGCGGCAACTAGCGCCGTTTCCGCAAGCAAATATCAAGTGAAAATTGGTCGGGACGAGAGGATTCGAACCTCCGACCCCCACACCCCCAGCCGCTAATTTGAGTGACCTCTAAGGCACCGATATTAAACAAAAAACCTTGATTTTTCG
>CAIKKO010000198.1 GCA_903828025.1 uncultured Sphingomonadales bacterium | reverse complement strand
GGCCTCGATCGCCGGCATCGGGTCGGCGGTGCCGCCACTGGCCCATTCGGCGATCCGCTTGCCCGCTTCCTCGGTGATCGGCTTGTCGAGCGGAAACAACGCGCGATGTTGCTCCTGTAGCTTGATCGGCACAGGGATACCAGGCTTCGCGGCCATGAACAGAAACGATGCCGTCAATTCGAACGGCAGTGTTTTCTCCGAAATCGGCACCCACCCGTCGATGCCGACCAATGATCGCTTGGGGATAATCTCCATCTTCCCGCTATCGCCGCGCACCATCTCGATTTTTTCCTCTGCTCTGAAGCACAGGATCAAATGGGCGCGGATCTGAAGCAGCTTCTGAACCATCGCCTTGTGTGAACTTTTGGGCTTGATCCAAGCTGCGATCTTCACCGCCTCGCGCTTCTTCCAATCGTCGCCGGCCATGCGGTCTAGTTCGTCCTCGTGCCAATCCAGCACGCCGCCGTCGCCGGACCACACGTGGCTCATCGAATCGACCACGATTACCGGGTAGCCGGCCTTGTCGGCCGCCATGATCGCCTCGGTGTAGGCTTCGGGTCGGAATGCCGGTTTCAGGTCGCCATGATCGAAACGGAACTGATCGGCGTAGTGCAGCGCGCGCCCCGCCTCGGTATCGATCACGGCGTAGGGTCGTTCACCCGCAATTCCGGCCGCCAGCCGCATCGCCGTGTAGGTTTTGCCAGATCCGGTGCCGCCGGCCAGCCCGATCAGCAGGCCGACGTTTTGACGCACCGCGGGGCGGAATGTGAAGGTCATGGCTGCGCTTCCTCTCGGGCCAACATCCAGGACGCCGGATCGGCGTAGCAAATCTGCGACGGGTAGGCCGGCCAGTGATTGCGCGCCATGCAGTCCTTCCAAATCGACATTGCGCGCCGGAGTTTGGATTCGGCCAATTCTGTGTAGGCGGGCGAAAGCGCCACCAGACAACACGCGAACGGTGCGCTCTGCTCCTGCACCAGAGTAATCACCGGCAGGCCGGTAGCCCATTGATAGAACGCGATGCCCATGTCGTAGCCGGGTAGTTGGCGGCGTATCCAATCGTCCGCAGCGGCGCTGGCGGCGGTCGTCTTGTAGGACAGACAGATTTTGTCGGTCATGTAATCGGGGCGCGCCTTGCAGTGCACATCGTACTTGTTGAATAGCACTGTCTGCTCGGCCGCGCCATGCTCGAACAGGCCGGCCAGTTCGGTATCGGCGATGTACCGCTCGGCCGTTTCCACCATCTGCTCGACGTCGCCGACTTTGTGCTCGAGGATCGGCAGCTTGCCGGCGGCGCGCGCTTCGTCCCGCGCCTCGCGCGCGTCCTTAGTCCTGAAATCATCAGCCTCGATCACCGCGAGCGAATCGTGCCCGCCTTCGAGCAGCATCGCGTGCGCGTAGGTGCCGATGTCGGCGTCCTGTGCGTGATCCTGCGGGCGGCGCGGATTCCACGGCGACTGAATCCAGGCGTGCAGCGGGGATTGCGCGAGGATGGTATGCGCCAGGCCGCTCGAAAATGCCTGAATGGCAAGGTACTGCTGCATGTTCATAGGACGCCTCCCAGCATCAACAGGAACCAGCACGCGCCGATGAACGCCACCAGCACAAGCGCGCCCTCGACGCACTCCCAAAGCGCGGCGTGGAATTCCTCGCGCGCACGACGGCGCTCGAACTCCCTCCAATGTTCTTGCGGCGAGCGCGGATTAATCATGTCCGGTCCTCCCGCGCGCGCCGGTTTTCCTCGGCAATGCGGTCCCGGACGGCGCCCTCGCGCAGCGCAACAAATTCGCTCAGCAACCCGTCGCACTGGCTCACCAGCGCAGCGGCGAGTTTGATCTCCCGCGTGCTGCCGATCATGCCGGCCAATTGAGCGATGATCCGCGACACCTGGCGGATGCGATCGGGCGTGTCGGTCAGGAATTCATCCCATCGGTCACGGTCCGCGAGAACATCGTCAGGATCGGATGGTGCGTCCTCGCACGCCATTTCGTCGCGCAGGTCAGCGGTCCGGTCGGCCACTTCCTCATCAAGTGCTTCGGCGCGCTCCTGCTCGCGCAGATACTGGCGCAGTTTGTAATCCCCGTAATCGAGCATCGCGGCCTCCTGTGTGGTGAGGTTTCGATTCTCCACGTTGCCCAAAAAGATGTCAAGCGGTATCTTACGCTTGCGTTTGATGGGCGGTACATGATACCGTTGCCAGATGGACGATTACATCGAACGCTACAAGCGGGCGAAGCAGCGGCGGGCGCGGGTGCGGCAGATGGTCGCCGCCGGCACCGCGATTGCGGCCATCGCGCGCGACTTGGGTGTGTCGCGGCAGCGCGTCTACCAGATCATAGAGCGTTCAAAACGGGAGGCAAAAACATGACGCCAGGTGCACACGCATCGCCGCCCGCAGTGGGCCAGGTGATGATGATTGAGGGCGTGCCGCATGTCATCGTGAAGGTTTGGGAGGCGCTGACCGAGAGTGGAAAGGAACGCCTTTGTTACGGCGTCAAGGTCGAACGGGTCAAGCCGGATCATCACGACGCGTCCTAGCCGCGCAACCCTGTCAGGGATTCCGTGTCCAACTCGATTCCGTTCGGTCGTGCGCGCTATCGCGCCAAATCGCTGCGCCAGACGCGCGCGGACAACAACGCGGCGCTGGACCATTACAGTGCCCTGACCGGCAACGCCGGCCCTGAGCGCGCCATTGTGGCGCCGAAACGGGCGCGGCGAGCGTCCATCCATCCTACCGAATCGCAGATTCAGCGCGCCGTCATTCATTGGTGGCGCCTCGCGCATGCTCGGTTTGGGTTGCCGGAGACTGCATTGTTCGCGGTGCCCAACGGCGGCGCCCGCGACCCGATAGCCGGGTCGATGCTCAAGGCCGAAGGGGTTCGGGCCGGCGTGTCCGATCTGCTGCTCCTAGTGCCGCGGGGG
>CAIKKO010000197.1 GCA_903828025.1 uncultured Sphingomonadales bacterium | reverse complement strand
GAATTCGAGGTACTGATCGACCAGCGCGAGGATCGAAATCTTGCGCAAATCCACCTTCTGCCGCCGCGCCAGATCGAGCAGCACGTGCAGCGGCCCTTCCCAGCCGTCGATGGTGAGCGTGAGCGTATCGCCCTCACCCGCGCCGACATCGGGCGGCACATCGAGCGGAGTGTCCGCCCAGTCGGCGTCGGCGACCAGTTCCATCAGCGCGCCATCGCCAGAAGCCGGTCGCGCGTCTCGGTCCGCTCGGCCTGCCGCGCGAGGTCTACCGGCGCGGCAAAGTCACTGGTGGGGGCGAGCGCGCGTTCCAGCCGCGCGGCGGTCGCCTCGCTCATCGGCGCGAGCGCCCCGGCAATGCCGATCATGTCGTCCATTTTCGCCCAGCAGTTGAGCGCGATATCGCACCCCGCCGCTTGCGCCCGCGCCGCGCGCTCCGGCACCGCACCGCCGAGCGCCTGCATGTCGAGATCATCGGTGAGCAGCAGCCCGTCAAAGCCGATGCCCCCCCGGATCACGTCGCGGATCACCGTGGCCGAAAGCGTCGCCGGGTTTTCCGCGTCCCACGCCGTGTAGCGCACATGCGCGGTCATGCCGATGCGGCTGTCGTTCAGGCTGCGGAACGGCGCGAGGTCCACCTCCAGCGCCTCCGTGCTCGCGGTGACGGTGGGCAGCTCCTTGTGGCTGTCGGCCAGCGCCCGCCCGTGCCCCGGCATATGTTTGATCACCCCCGCCACCCCGGCGCGGGCGAGCCCCTCCAGCATCGCGCGGCCCAGCGCCGCCACGCGCAGCGGCTCGTGCCCCAGGGCCCGGTCGCCGATCACATCATGCGCGCCCGCTTGCCGCACATCGAGCAAGGGCAGGCAATCGACGCTGATCCCGGCTTCCGCCAGATCGAGCCCCAACGCCTCACCATGCGCGCGCGCGGCTTCGATGGCACTGATCGGGGCGGTTTCGTAAAGCCGGTCGAACGCCTCACCGGGGGGATAGGCCGCCCAGACCGGCGGCTTCATCCGCGCGACCCGCCCGCCTTCCTGATCTATGCAGATAAAGGTCCGCGCCCGGCCGTGCAGCGCCCGCAGTTCGCCGGTCAGCGCACGCAGCTGCGCGCGGCTCTCCACGTTGCGGCCAAACAGGATGTAGCCCGCCGGATCGGCATCGCGAAAGAAGGCGCGCTCATCGTCGCTGAGGGCGAGGCCGGAAAGGCCGAAAATTGCCGGAAGCATGGGCAACGGAGTCGCGCAAATGCGCCGGGCTGGCAAGGCAGCGCGGCGCAATTGGCGGGGAAAACGAAGCGGCCCCTCCGTCAGCGCTGCGCGCTGCCACCGCCCCATTTGCACTTCGTGAAAATGGGGAGGTGGCCCGCCGCAGGCGGGTCGGAGGGGTACTTTACCTCAGTGCTTGACCTGGCACTTCAATCCGCCAGCCTGCAGCTTGGCGCAGAGCGCATTGGCGGCGGACACATCGGCTTCAACCGCTTGCAGGCGGAACACTGTCGCCATATCGGCCTTGCCCTCGATCACGCGGTGCGACAGGCCGGTCAGCGGCGCATGCGCGGCGGCGAGCTTGCCCCACGCGGCCTCGGCCGCGGCATTGGTCGAGAACGCGCCGATCTGCACACCGACGCCGCCCGTGGCGGGTGCAGCCGGTGCGGGCGCAGCGCCTGCCGCCGGAGCCGGTGCGGCAGGCTTGGCAGCGGGAGCAGCGGCGCTACCGGCCAGATTCGCGGCGGGCTTCTCGCCCTCGCTCACCTTGAAGCTGGCGTCGCCGGTGCCTTCAAAGGTCTTGCCGCCCGGATCTTTGGGCGCGATTTTGTAGGGCTCGGTGCTCGCCGGAATCACGCTGCCATCGGCCGCCGCTGGCGCGGAATTGCGGTGCGTCGCCCAGTAGATCCCGCCGACCAGCGCGGCGAGCAGCAGAAACGCGAAAATCGCGAAGCCGAGCATACGGCCGCTGTCCGAAGCCGGTTCGTCCATATCGACATCATCGGCGCTTTCGAGCCAGGGCAGGCGCTCTTCATCACCGAGCGCGAGCCGGTCGGTCTGGGCATACGATGTGCCGAACACCTGATCCGCCCCGGCAGCGGCGGCCGCAGCCGCGCCTTCCCCGAGTTCGGCGGCATGGGCCTGCGCGGTCTCGCCCAGATCATGCGCGACTTCGGACGCGTGGTCCGTCGCGGCATCGACCTGCTCCTCGACCTGCTCGCGCCAGTTGCCCGGATCGATCGGGAGGCCTTCGTTCTGGCCGTCGTCGGGCCCACCGTCTGCTGCGCTGATAACCATTATCTCAAAGCTCCTCGGCGGCTTCGACCCCCAAAAGGGCCAGCCCGTTCTTTACCACTTGCCCGATTTGCGTGGCGAGGAAAAGACGGGCTGCGGTCAGCTCGGGATTGTGTCCCACAATGAACCGCTTGTCAGCCCGGTCGTTCCCAAGATTCCAGTAGGCGTGGAAGCCGCCCGCCAGATCGTTGAGGAAAAACGCGATGCGGTGCGGCTCGCGCGCCACTGCAGCGCTTTCGATGATGCGGGGGAACTGCGCCGCCAGCTTGATCAGCGCAAGCTCCTCATCGCCGAGCAGCGCGAGATGGTCGCCGGACGGGGCGAGGCCCTCCTCCGCCGCCTTGCGCAAGGTCGAGCAGATCCGGGCGTGGGCATACTGCACATAAAACACCGGATTGTCCTTCGAGGCTTCGACCACTTTGTCGAAATCGAAGTCCATCTGCGCATCGGGCTTGCGCGTGAGCATGGTGAAGCGCACCACGTCCTTGCTCGTCATCTCCACGACATCGGCGAGCGTGACGAAATTGCCCGAGCGCTTCGACATCTTGAACGGCTGGCCGCCCTTCAGCAGCTGCACCATCTGCACCAGCTTGATCTCGAACGGCTTGGGGGTCGCGCCATCCGCGCTGGTCAGCGCCGCGACGGCGGCCTTGATCCGCTTGACCGTGCCGGCATGGTCCGCGCCCCAGATATCGACCATCGCGTCGGCGGTTTCGGCCTTCTGGAAGTGATAGGCGAGGTCCGCGCCGAAATAGGTCCAGCTGCCATCAGACTTCTTGATCGGCCGGTCCTGATCGTCACCGAACTTGGTCGAGCGGAACAGCGGGAGCTCGACCGCTTCCCAATCTTCCAGTGTCTTGCCCTTGGGCGCTTCGAGCACGCCGTCATAGACCAGATCGTGCGCGCGCAGCCACGCCTCGGCGGCTTCGGGCTTGCCCGCTGCCTGCAATTCTGCCTCGGACGAAAACAGGTCGTGATGAATGCCCAGCCGCGCCAGATCGGCGCGGATCATGTCCATCATGGCCGCCACCGCGCGCTTGCGGAACAGCGGCAACCATTCAGCCTCAGCGGCGGCCGCATAGGCAGCGCCGAATTCAGCCGCCAGCGCCTGCCCCAGCGGCACGAGGTAGTCGCCCGGATAGAGCCCCTCGGGCACGTCGCCCACGGCCTCGCCCAGCGCCTCGCGGTAGCGCAGATGCACCGAGCGCGCGAGCACATCGACTTGCCCGCCCGCGTCGTTGACATAGTATTCCTTGGTCACGCGGTGCCCGGCAAACGCCAGCAGCGCCGCGAGCGCATCGCCCACCACTGCGCCCCGGCAGTGCCCCATGTGCATCGGCCCCGTGGGGTTGGCCGAGACATATTCGACATTGACCATGCGCCCGCCGCCCATGGTGGAGCGCCCATAATCGCCCCCCTCGCTGGCGATCAGCCGCAGTTCGCCCAGCCAGGCAGCGCCGGTCAGCCGGAGGTTGATGAACCCCGGCCCGGCGATTTCGGCGGAGACGACGCGCGGCTCCTGTTCCAGTTCGGCCACGAGCAGCGCGGCGAGCGCGCGCGGGTTGGTGCCCGCAGGCTTGGCCAAGACCATCGCGGCATTGGTCGAAAGGTCGCCATGCGCTGCCTCACGCGGGGGCTCGCATGTCACCCCGCCGCGCGGCAGGCCGCCGGGCAGGCTGCCCGCCGCGACAAGCGCATCGAGCGCACGGTCGATCACCGCGCTGAAATCGGCGAACAGGGGAAGGGTCTCGGCGGAAGCAGTGATCTGTGTCATGCCCGCGCCGTTAGCCCAAGCAGAATAGACCCGCAATCAACGCGTGGCGTTGTAGGCCAGTTGCGCGTCGGTCAGCTGGAAGCCCACCACCAGTTCGAAGCTCGCCTTCGCAAGCGCCGCGCGCACTTCGGGGAGCGCCAGCGGATCGGTCGCGGCATCGGTGTCCCCCGCGCGGCGCTTCTTGGTGAGCAGTTTGCGCACAGTGTCGGGCAACGTCGCTTCGCTGCGATCAACGGTCGATCCGGCGCGGCCTTGCGCCTGCGCGCGCTCCTGCCCGTCGGCAAAGTCGAGCACCACGGTGCCGATCCGCTTGGCAATCACCACGTTGCCGCCGCGCATGACGGCAGAGAAATAGGGCAGCTCCACCCGGCGCGCGCCGCGCGTATCGGTGCGGCGCGCGTAGACATCGAACGTGGCGGTGGTCGCGAGCGAGGTCTGGCCTTTGGCATCGTCGCACGTGCTGCGCAGATTGGTGATCGAGGCGGTCACGTCAATCGCCCCGGCATCGCTGCGACCGGGTGCAGACATCAGCGTCACGTCGCCGGTCTGATCGGGGATCGCCACCACCGGGCAGGGGCTGCGCAGCGCGGTGACACCCACGCTGTCGTCCACCACCAGCTCACCGCGGCTGCTCTTGCATCCGCCGAGCGCTGCCGCCAGCAGGAGCGCGCCGCACAGGGCGATGCGCCGGGAAGCGGGAAAGCTGGGCGCGGCGATCATCATCAGGACATCCTCGAAACAAATCCGACTCAAAACAAGTCCGGCTGGCCGCATGTCTTCCCAAAAGCGGAAAGCACGCGGGACCATGAAGCGCTTCCTCTACCCACCCGCGCGCGCCTCCGCAATGCTGGACGCTGCCAGCGGGCAGGAAGTGTTGCGCATCAGGCTTGCGGAGGGTTTGCGGGGGGACCGCGCCGCTGCTAAGGCCATGCGGATGACCAGCCTTTCGCCCGAAACCGCCCCGAATGCCGATCTGGCCCCGCTCAAGCTGCTGATCGCCGCGCCGCGCGGCTTCTGTGCGGGGGTCGACCGCGCGATCGAGATTGTCGAGCGCGCGCTCGACCGGTTCGGCCAGCCGGTGTTCGTGCGCCACGAAATTGTCCACAACCGCTTTGTGGTCGATGGGCTCAAGGCCAAAGGCGCGGTGTTTGTCGAGGAGCTCGACGAAGTGCCCGATGGCGCGCCGGTGGTGTTTTCCGCGCACGGCGTGCCCAAGCAGATCCCCGAGGCCGCCACCGCGCGCGGGCTCGATTGGCTCGATGCCACGTGCCCGCTGGTGAGCAAGGTCCACCGGCAGGCCGAACGCCAGGTCGAGGCGGGGCGGCATATCCTGTTCGTCGGGCACAAGGGCCATCCCGAAGTGATCGGCACGATGGGTCAGGTGCCCGATGGCAGCATCACGCTGGTCGAGACGCTGGACGATGTCGCCGGGCTCGCATTCCCCGAAGGCACGCCGCTCGCGTTCCTCACCCAGACGACGCTCTCGGTCGATGACACGCGTGATATTGTCGCCGCGCTGCGCACCCGCTTTCCCGATATCGCCGGCCCGCGCGCCGAAGACATCTGCTATGCCACCTCGAACCGGCAGACTGCGGTCAAGGCGATTGCCGCGCGCTGCGATCTGCTGCTGGTGATCGGCGCGCCCAACAGTTCCAATTCGCTGCGGCTGGTCGAAGTGGCCGAGCGCAGCGGCACGCCGGCCAAGCTGATCCAGCGCGGCAGCGAAATAGATCCGGCGTGGCTTGGCGATGTCACCACGCTCGGCCTCACCGCCGGGGCCTCCGCGCCCGAAGTGCTGGTGCGCGAAGTGGTCGACCGGCTCAGCCAGTGGCGCACCGTGGAAGAGGAAACGATCACCACCACGGTCGAGAACATGGTGTTCAAGCTGCCCCGCCAGCTGACCGACTGAGCGCTGCGCCATGGCCGTGTATACCCACCTCGGCGCGGAAGAGATGGCCGCGCTGATCACCCGTTTCGATGTCGGCACGCTGGTTTCGGCCAAGGGCATTGCCGAGGGTGTGTCCAACAGCAACTGGCTGCTGGAGACGACGGGCGGCGACGGAACCGGCGCGCGCTTCATCCTCACGATGTACGAATTTCGCATCGAGCTGGCGGACTTGCCCTATTTCCTCACGCTGCTCGATCACCTCGCGGCCAAGGGCTGCCCGGTGCCGCGCACGATCCACGACCGCGAGGGAGCGCTGTTCCTCACCCGGCCCGGCCCGACCGGAGAAGACAAGGCGCTCGCGCTGATCGAGTTTCTCCCCGGCGTCACGGTCAGCACGCCTACGCCGGAACAGGCCCGCGCGGTGGGGGCCGAACTCGCGCACTTGCACCTGGCCGCCGCCGATTTTCCGGGCAGCCGCGCCAATGGCATGGGCGTGGCCGAATGGCAGCGGCTGGCCGAGGCCTGCGGACCGGAGGGCCTCGCCACAATAGACCCGGCGCTGGCGGCCATCGTCGCCACCGACCTGCCGCGCCTTGCCGCCGCATGGCCCACGGACCTGCCCACCGGGGTGATCCACGCCGATCTGTTTCCGGACAACGTGCTGATGCTGGGCGATCAGGTCACCGGGCTGATCGACTTCTACTTCGCCTGCAACGACATCATTGCCTACGATCTTGCCGTCACCCACGTCGCGTGGTGCTTTGCCGATGACAACAGCTTCCGCGCCGATGTCTCGCAGGCACTGATCGCAGGCTACGAAAGCGTCCGCCCGCTCAGCCCGGCCGAGCGCGCCGCGCTGCCGCTGCTGGCGCAAGGCGCGGCGATGCGCTTTGCCATGAGCCGCGCGTGGGACTGGCTCAACACCCCGGCGGGTGCGCTCGTCACGCCCAAGGACCCGATGGCCCCCGCACGGCGGCTGACCTATTACGCTGCCAACCCGGACATTTTCGCGTGAAGCATGTGCTGATTTTCACCGACGGGGCGTGCAAGGGCAATCCCGGCAGAGGCGGCTGGGGCGCGCTGCTGCGCATGGGCGAGGTGGAGAAGGAGCTGTCAGGCTCCGAAAAGCTCACCACCAACAACCGCATGGAGCTGATGGGTGCGATCAGGGGCCTTCAGGCGCTGACTCAGCCCTGCAAGGTAACGCTCCACACCGACAGCAAATACGTGCTCGACGGGATCACCAAATGGGTGTTCGGCTGGCAGAAAAAGGGCTGGAAAACCGCCGACAACAAGCCGGTCAAGAACGAGGACTTGTGGCGCGACCTGCTCGCCGCCGCGCGCCCGCACCAGATCGAATGGGTCTGGGTCAAAGGCCACGACGGCCACCCGGAAAACGAGCGGGTGGACAAACTGGCCAGCGACGCAGCGGTAGCGGCCTAAAGCCCTCTCCCCTTCAGGGGAGAGGGTTGGGAGAGGGGCACTCAGTCGGCGGTCGTCGTATCGACCACTTCGGCTTCGGGGCCGTTCTTCAGGATCGATTCGATGGCGTTCTTGGCGCTGGCCTTCGATTTGTAGCCTTCGGTCCAGAAGATCGATTCGGAATTGTGGACGAAGTAGGCGACAAATTCGCCGGCCTTGTTCTTGCGGATTTCGAAGCGGTGGGCCATTTCGGCGTCTCCCTTGGTGCAAATGCAGTCCCGGCTGACTGTCTAGCACGCCCGCGCCTCCGGGGTAGTCCCTATTAGAACCGGTCCGGCGCATAGCACGCCGCGTCCAGCCCCTCGGTCATCGCATCGCGCGGCAGGCCCAGCAGCAACTGCGCGCCGAGCCGGGCGGCGGCGGGTGCGGTCTGGATGCCGAAGCCGCCCTGCCCGGCAAACCAGAACAGACCCGGCCGCACCGGATCGAAGCCGTAAACCGGCAGCCGGTCGGGCGCGAAGCTGCGCAGGCCCGCCCAGCTATGCTCGACCGCCTCGATTGTCCAATCGACCACTTGCTCCATCCGGTCGATGGCCACGGCCACATCCAGCTCCTCGGGCGCGGCGTCGCGCGGCACATCGGGGATTTCGTCGTGCGGGGAAAGCCACAGCCGCCCGGCTTGCGGCTTGAAATAGAAGTCCTCGTCGATCCCGAACGTCAGCGGCAGATCGGAGGGCGGCGCGGGCGCGACGCGCAGCTGCGCAATCGTGCGGCGCAGCGGGGTTATGCCGAGCGGCGCGGCCCCGGCCATGACCGCGACCGGATCGGCCCAGGCCCCGGCAGCATTCACCAGCAGCGGCGCGCACGCTTCGCCCCCCGTCCAACTGATCCGCCAATCCGCACTGCCGCGCGCAATACCCTCGACCCGCGCGCGCACCCGCACGATGGTGCCCGCACGCCGTCCGGCGGCGAGGTAATGCGCATGGAGCGCGCCGACGTCGATATCGGCGCAGTTCGGTGCCCAGGTGCCGACGCACCAGTCCGCCCGCACACCCGGCACGTGGCCCGCAACTGCGGCGCGTTCGATCAGGCGGATATCGACACCGAGCGCGGCAAAGCGCGCGACGATGGCCTCGATCCGGGGGCGATCCTGCGCGCGCCCGATGGTCATCGCGCCGCGCGGGGCCAGGTAGCCCGCATCGCGCAGGAACGCGCCCGAAGCGGCGGTCAGCGGATAGACGCCGGGGCCGCCATAGGCCTCTTCCCAGAACGCGGCCGAGCGCCCGGTGGTGTGATAGCCGGGCGTATCCTCCGCTTCGACCAGCAGCACGCGCGCATGGGGCGCGCATTCGGCGGCAAGGCTGGCACCGGCCATGCCCGCGCCGATGATCGCAACGTCATAGCTCTCGGTCATGCAGGCTGAACCGCCATGCGATCGAGGAAGCTGTCGATTGCGGCCATGGCCGCATCGCGCACGCCGTCCACCTCGCGCAGCACTTCGTGGCGCGCCTCGCCCCCCCAGGCGACCAGTTCGGCGCGGGGCAGCCGCGCGGCGGCGCGTTCGATCGCGGGCCAGGCCACCAGCGCATCGTGCTGCGCTGCAAGCAGCAGCACGGGGGTGGTCACGGCCTCCAGCACACCGGGCGCGCGCAAGCGCTCGACCGAAGCGGCAGCGCGTTCGACCCAGCGCCAGCTGGCGGGGCCGATCTCCAGTTCGGGCCGCGCCGCGCGCCACCAGCCCTCATCCGCATAGCGGTCCGGATCGTGGGTGAGCAGCGTGGCGCGCTTGTCGAGCGGCGAGCCGGGCTTCTCGCTCACCGGCCAAGCCATGCGCGCGGGGTTCCCGATCCGGCACATGAGCCGCGCAAACAGATGCTGAACGGTCTGCGGAATCGGCGAAACGAATCCGAGCATCGGGGCGCTCAGCACCAGCGCGGCGGGCGTGACGGCGCGTTCGGCGACCGCGCGCAGCACCAGATGCCCGCCCATCGAATGGCCCACCAGCACGTGCGGCGGCGGAGTGTTCGCCACAAAATCACGCCACAGTGCGGCCAGATCGGCGATCCAGATGGAAAAATCAGCGATGTCGCCGACCATGGGATCGGGCGTCATCCGGCCCGATGCGCCCTGCCCGCGCCAGTCCGCCGCGCTGACATGCCAGCCCTCGCCCGCCCAGTATGCCAGCGATTCCAGATACTTCTCATAAAAGTCACCGCGCCCCGGCATGAACAGCAGCGAGCCGCGCGGCGGTTTGCCTCGCGCGGAGGGGAACGCGATCCGGCGGATCAGGTGGCCATCGGGCAGCGCCCAGCGGCTTTCCTGTGCCGCCTGCGGTATTGCCCGTCTGTCGAACACAGCTGCCATCGCGCGATCCCTTTGTTCCGGCATCCGGTCTTTTTGCAGCATCCGGACAGGCCCGGATCATCGCCGCCGGTTTGGTTACCGTTTGGTAAGTGATTGTCCCGTATGAGCACACCCATGCAGGGAACATTCATCGTTTACGGACTGGTCGGGGCCTTGGCAATCGCACTGCTGGTTGCAGCCTTCACCGATATCCGCCGCCGCCAGATCGACAACTGGCTGAACGCTGCCGTGGCTGCGGGCGCACCGCTGTTCTGGTGGGCGACCGGGCTGACCTTGTGGCCGGGTGTCGCGATCCAGCTCGCCATCGCCGTTGTCACCTTCTTCGTGCTCGCCGGCCTGTTCGCGCTCAAGGCGATGGGGGGCGGCGATGTCAAGCTGCTCACCGCGCTGGCGCTGTGGCTGCCGGGGGCGCTGTTCCTCAAGCTGCTCGTGATCATGGCGCTGGCGGGCGGGGTCCTGACCATCGTGCTGAGCATGTGGCACATCACCCGCCGCCGCAAGGACCGGCTCAAAATTCCCTACGGCATCGCGATTGCGGGCGCCGGACTCTGGATCATCGCCACCACCGATTGGCTGGCGCTTCACGCACTCGCCACGAGCTAGGTCAATTTTAACCCATTTGCCCGAAGCATGCGGGCGGATCAAACCGCAGGATTGAAGCCATGGACAGGAAGAAGCTGTTGCTGCTGGTAGGGGCGCTGATCGTGGCGATCGGCACGGCCTTTGCTGCCAGGAGCCTGTTTGCCGGCGCAGGATCGCCGCAGGCAGTGGCCGCAGCGAAAGTGCCACTGGGCGCCAAGGTGCTCGTGGCCAATCGCGCGCTTCCGGCGGGCACGATCATCACGGCGGATGCCATGGGCTATCAGCCCTGGCCCAAAGACCTCGTTCAGGACGTCTACTTCGTCGAAGACAAGACCGACATGTCGAAGCTGCTCGGCACTGTGGTGCGCCATCCGATCACGGCGGGCGAACCTTTGACCGTGGGCAGCCTCGTCGCCCCCGGCGACCGCGGCTTCCTCGCCGCCGCGCTCGGGCCGGGCATGCGCGCTGTCACCATTCCGGTGAGCGCGCGTACCGCTGTGGCTGGCTTCGTGTTCCCGGGTGACCACATCGACCTCGTGCTCACGCAGACCGTCAAGGGTATCGGGCAGCCGCTCAAGGCCGCCGAGACCATCATGCGCAACTTGCGCGTGCTCGCCACCGACCAGTCGACCGAACAGGATACGGTCGAGGGCAAGACCCGCGTCAAAACCTTCAGCACCGTCACGGTCGAGGCAACTCCCAAGCTCGCGGAAAAGATCGCGGTGGCGCAGACCATCGGCACGATCAGCCTCTCGCTGCGCTCGCTGGCCGACAATTCGAGCGAGCTCGATCAGGCCATCGCCATGGGCCAGATCAAGATTCCGACCGGCACCAGCAAGGCGGATGAGGAAAAGATCATCCAGCAGGCGATGTCCAAGCCGATCGAATCGAGCAGCAACAGCTTCACCACTGGCGGCGATGTCTCGCGCTTCCAGCCCAAGAATGCGGGCCCGACCGATGCGGCGTCCTTTGCCGGAGCCATGGCCAAGGCGATCACCTCGGCGATCCCCCGGCTGCCGACTGGCATGCCCGGCGGGATGCCCGGCGGCATGCTGACCCCGGCCGGCCGCGCGCTGTTCACCCCCGGCCCAGTGGTCCACGTGACCCGCGGCAAGGACACCCAGGACGTTACGGTGGGGAGCCACTGAGATGCCCCGTTCCGCACCCATCGACGCTCATACTGCGCCCGCGAAAGGCACCACTATGAAGGCCCGTCTCGCTTCCACGCTGCTTCCCCTTGCCGCACTGGCGATCCCGCTGGCGCTTATGGCTGCCCCCGGTGCCGCCTCGGCCCAGACGGTCACCAGCCCGGCGCGCAGCATCGCGATCTCGATCGGTCGCGGCCAGCTCGTCACGCTGCCCGGCAAGATGGTCGATGTGTTCGTCGCCAACGACTCGATTGCCGATGTGCAGGTCAAATCGACCAACCAGCTGTTTGTCTTCGGCAAATCGGGCGGCGAGACGACGATCTATGCCAGCAATTCCGCCGGTGACGTGATCTGGTCGGCCAATGTCCGCGTCGGCACCAATCTCGACAGCATCGAGCAGATGCTCAAGCTGGCGATGCCCGAAGCGAAGATCCAGACCTCGACGATGAACAACACCGTGCTCCTGACAGGCACGGTCGCCGCGCCCGAGGATGCCGCCGAAGCCGAGCGTCTCGTCAAGGCGTTCGTCGATGACCGGACCAACGTGATCAGCCGCCTCAAGATGGCGACCCCGCTGCAGGTCAACCTGCATGTGAAGTTCGCCGAAGTGAACCGCTCGCTGGTCCGCCAGATCGGCACCAACCTCACCACCATCGACGGCACCGGCGGCTTCAAGTTCGGCCTGGGCCAGGGCCGCGCGATTGGTTCGACCATCAACACCGATCCGCATCTGCCGCTGGGCATTGGCACCAAAGTGCAGGGCTATGCCTACGATCCGACCACCAAGACCGACGTGCTGACCGACGGCACGGTCGTCACGCCGCTGTCCGGGGTACAGACCATCGCGGGCATGGGCAAGCTGTTCGGGCTAAACATCCTCGGCGCGCTCGATCTGGGTGAGACCATCGGCCTCGTCACTTCGCTGGCCGAACCGAACCTGACCGCGCTTTCGGGCGAAACCGCCAACTTCCTCGCGGGCGGCGAATACCCGATTCCCGTGTCCACCGGGCTCGGCGCGACCTCGATCGAGTTCAAGAAGTATGGCGTCAGCCTGGCCTACACCCCCACCGTGCTCGCCAACGGCCGCATCTCGCTGCGCGTGCGCCCCGAGGTTTCCGAACTGTCGTCGGACGGCGCGATCATCACCAACAACACCCCGGTGCCCGCGCTGACGGTGCGCAGCGCCGAGACGACTGTCGAGCTGGGCTCGGGCCAGAGCTTCATGATCGCGGGCCTGCTGCGCAATTCGGCGCAGGACACGATCACCAAGATGCCCGGCGCGGGCGACGTGCCGATCCTCGGTTCGCTGTTCCGCTCGACCGCCTTCAAGAAGGGCGAAACCGAACTGGTCATCGTCATCACGCCCTATCTGGTGAACCCGGTCGACGCGAGCGAGATCAAGCTGCCGACCGACGGCTACAAGTCGTCCACCGCGTTGCAACAGCTGCTCGGCCATCTCGAAACCGACGGCCAGACCGGCAGTGACCGTCCCAAGCCGACCGAAAAGCCCGGCACGGTGCAATCGAGCGGCCCCAAGATCGGCGCGGCCGATACCCCGGCGGTGGATGCGTTCGCGGCTGCCGCTTCGGTCGCTCCAGCCGCCGCACCGAAGCCCGCCGCGCGTCCTTCCAAGAACCGTCAGGCCAGCGCCGCCGATGCCGCGCCCGGCTTCAGCCTCCAGTGAGAAAGGGACCAGTCATGTCCATCCGTGTTCCCCGCAAGCATGGCACCGCCCGGGTTCTCCTGCTCGCCGGTGTGCTGGCCCTCCCGCTCGCGGCGTGCAACGCGCCCCGCGCGGATATGAACCGCGGCCTCGAAAGCGTTCACCAGCCGGTCGTGCAGCGCAACAACTTCGTGTTCGACGTGTCCACCCTGCCCGGCGGCGGCCTTGCCGTCTCGGAACAGCGCCGCCTCGCCGGATGGCTCGAGGCGCTGGATCTGGGCTATGGTGACCGCATCTCGATCGACGATCCGCTCGATTCCGATCAGACCCGCAGCGCGGTCGAAGCGGTGGCCGGCCGCTACGGCATGCTGCTCGCCGATACCGCCCCCGTAACCGAAGGCGCAATCACCGCCGGCACCGCGCGTGTCGTGATCATGCGCACCGAAGCCAGCGTCCCGGGCTGCCCGGACTGGTCGGACAAGATCGACATCAAGGTCAACAACGCCACCTCGCCCGGCTTCGGCTGCGCGATCAACGGCAACATGGCCGCGATGGTCGCGAACAAGGAAGACCTTGTCCACGGCGCGCGCGGCAACGGGACCACGGTGATCATGAGCAGCAGCAAGGCGATCAAGACCTTCCGCGACACGGCGCCCACCGGCGCGGGTGGTCTGAAGTCCGTTTCCAGCAAGTAGGGAGTTAAGTGATGAGTGCGACCTGGAAAAGCGGCAATCGTGACATGTTCGCGGCCTTCATGTGCGACGACGCCGCGCTCGACGTGCTGCGTCCGGTCACGGTCGACATGGGCTGGCAGCCGGAGAAGTGCAACAAGGGCGGCCTGCGCAACGCGATCCAGTCGCTGTCGATCGCGGCCAGCCCGGCCATCCTCATGGTCGACCTTTCGGAAAGCGGCGATCCGCTGAGCGATATCAACGCGCTCGCCGAAGTGTGCGAGCCCGGCACGGTCGTGATCGCGGTGGGTCAGGTCAACGACGTGCGGCTTTACCGCGATCTGCTCGCCTCGGGCATCCAGGACTATCTGCTCAAGCCGCTCACCCCGGGGCAAGTGCGCGATGCCGTGGTGCAGGCGCAATCCATCTTCGCCGCGCCCAAGTCGGCTGACGGGGCCGCCGTCAAGCGCCATGTCTCGACCGCCGTGGTCGGCACGCGCGGCGGGGTTGGCGCTTCGACCATCGCCACTTCGCTGGCGTGGCTGTTCAGCAGCGATCACCGCCTGCCGACCGCGCTGCTCGATCTTGACGTGCACTTCGGCACCGGCGCGCTGACGCTCGATCTCGAGCCCGGCCGCGGCCTGACCGACGCGATCGACAACCCGAGCCGCATCGACGGCCTTTTCATCGAACGCGCGATGATCCGCGCCAACGACAATCTCGCGATCCTCTCTGCCGAAGCGCCGATCAGCTCGCCGCTGATGACCGATGGCAGCGCGTTCGTGCAGCTGGAGGAGGAATTCCGCCACGCGTTCGAAATGACCATGATTGATCTGCCGCGCAACATGCTGATCAACTTCCCGCATCTGCTGGCGGACGTGAACGTGGTCGTCGTGGTCACCGAACTCACGCTGGCCGGCGCGCGCGATGCGATCCGCCTGCTCTCGTGGCTCAAGTCCAACGCCAAGCATGCCGAAACGCTGGTCGTCGCCAACAAAGTCCATTCGGGCGTGGGCGAAATCAGCCGGTCAGACTTCGAAGCCTCGATCGAGCGCAAGATCAACTACACCGTGCCTTATGACATCAAGGCCGCCGCCAACGCGGCGCGGCTCGGCCAGACGTTCGTTGCGGCCAACCGCTCGACCAAGGCGGGCACGGCGATCCGCGATCTGGGCGGCGTGATCATTGCCAGCGGCACCGACGGCATCCCGATCGACATCAAGGGCAAGGGCAAGGACAAGGCAAAGGCGGGTGCCAAGGCCAAGCCCGATGCCGCGCCGGGCGCCAAGACCTCGCTGCTCGGCAAGTTCGATTTCAAGAAGATGCTTCCCTCCGGCAAGCCGAAGGCAGGCACTCCGGTGTGATTTTGGGGTACGATGGCGGGATCGGCGCGGCACCCCCGCGCCGTTTCCGGCACTTTAGCAGACCAGGCAGGATAGCCCGATGAACGTGATGCAACTGCTGATTCTGGGTACGGGGGCCATCGTGGTCCTGATCCTCGGCTATGCCGCGCTCTCCGGCCCGTCGGCGGGCAAGGAAAGCGCGCGCCGCCTCCAGGCCGTGCGGTTTCGCCACTCGGAAAGCGCGGACGACAAGGTCGAGGCGCAGTACCGCAAGGCAGTCGCCAATCGCAAGCCGACGCATTACCGCAAGGCCGGATCGGGCTCGCGGGTCGAGGCGCTCGCGCTGCGCCTGCACAAGACCGGCAAGGGCTGGACGCTGACGCAGTATCTCTATGTCTCGATCGGCCTGTTCGTGGTCGTGGCCGCGCTGGTGATCCTCAAGTCCGGCTCGCTGTTGCTCGGGATTGGCGCGGGCTTGTTCGTCGGTGCGGGCATCCCGCACTACATGGTCGGCAGCGCGATCAAGAAGCGCGCCAGGGCCTTTGTCGCCAAGTTCCCCGATGCGCTCGAACTGCTCGTGCGCGGTCTGCGTTCGGGCCTGCCGATCACCGAGACGATCAGCGTGGTCGCGCACGAACTGCCCGGCCCGATCGGCGAGGAGTTCAAACTGGTGACCGACCGGATGAAAGTCGGCCGCTCGATGGACGAAGCGCTGGTCGAAACCGCCAATCGGCTCGACATGGCCGAATTCAGCTTTTTCTGCATCACGCTCGCGATCCAGCGCGAGACCGGCGGCAACCTCGCTGAAACGCTCGCCAACCTCGCCGACGTGCTGCGCAAGCGCGCGCAAATGAAGCTCAAGATCGCGGCGATGAGCTCCGAATCCAAGGCCTCGGCCTATATCGTGGGCTCGCTGCCGTTCATCGTGTTTGCGCTGATCTATTCCATCAACCCTCGCTATCTCGGCCAGTTCTTCGTCGATGAGCGCCTGATCATCGCCGGGCTCGGCGGTCTGACCTGGCTTGGCATCGGCGCCTACATCATGGCCCAGATGGTCAGCTTCGAAATCTGAGCGGGAAGCGAGAAACCACCATGCAAGATCCCGCCACCCCGCACGGCCCCACGCTCCTCGGCGTCGATGTCATTTTCGCCGGCTCGATCCTCATGGGGATCGCCGCCGCTGCCGTCATGCTCGCGATCTATGCCGCGATCACGGTGCGCGATCCGATGGCCAAGCGGGTCAAGGCGCTCAACGACCGGCGCGATCAGCTCAAGGCCGGTATTGTCACCGCCACCGCCAAAAAGCGCCAGAGCATCGTGCGGCGCAACGAAACCACGGATTCGATCAAGACCTTCCTTGAATCGCTCAAGGTGCTGCAGGACAGCCAACTTAAGGTCATCCAGCAGAAGCTGGCGCAGGCCGGCATCCGCAAGAAGGAATGGGCGGTCGCGGTCGTGCTGGCCCGGATGATCGGGCCGATCGTGCTCGGCTCGATTTTCGGCATCCTGATCTACTGGGTGAACTACTTCCCCACCTGGCCCGCCTACAAGCAGTTCGGCCTGTTCGCCGCCAGCGTCGGGCTCGGCTACAAGGGCCCGGACTTGTGGATCACCAACATCGTCGGCAAGCGCACCAAGGAAATCCGCAAGGGCCTGCCCGATGCGCTCGACCTGCTGGTGATCTGCGCCGAAGCGGGCCTCACCGTCGACGCCGCTTTCGGCCGCGTCGCGCGCGAACTGGGCCGCGCTTATCCCGAGCTTGGCGATGAATTCGCGCTCACCGCGATCGAGCTGTCGTTCCTGACCGAGCGGCGCCAGGCGTTCGAAAACCTCGCCTACCGGGTCAATCTCGATTCGGTGAAGGGCGTGGTCACCACCATGATCCAGACCGAACGCTACGGTACGCCGCTCGCCTCGGCGCTGCGCGTGCTTTCGGCCGAATTCCGCAACGAGCGCATGATGCGCGCCGAAGAAAAGGCCGCGCGCCTCCCCGCGATCATGACGATCCCGCTGATCCTGTTCATCCTGCCGACACTGTTCGTCGTGATCCTCGGGCCCGCAGCCTGCTCGATCAGCGACAACTTCCTCAACCGGAAGACGTAAGGAATGAGGCTACCCCTCCGACCTGCCTTCGGCAGGCCACCCCCCCATTTGGGCTGCGCCAAAATGGGGAGGGTCTTATCGTTCCTCCCCATTTTCACGCAGTGCAAATGGGGAGGTGTCAGCCCGCAGGGCTGACGGAGGGGTACTTCCCGTTACGCCGCAACCACCTCTTGCTCGATCGCGCCGAACACGCTGTGCCCCTTGGCATCCTTGGCCGTGATCCGCACCGTGTCGCCATATTTCAGGAACGGCGTGACCGGCGCGCCGCTGCGGATGGTTTCGACCATGCGCTGCTCGGCAATGCAGGCATAGCCGCGCCCGCCTTCGCGCACCGGACGGCCCATGGCGCTATCGCCATCGCGGTTCGAAACCGTGCCCGAACCGATGATCGTCCCCGCGCCGATCCGCCGCGTCTTGGCCAGGTGCGCGATCAGCTGGCCGAAATCGAACGTCATGTCCTCGCCCGCCGCCAGCCGCCCGAATGGCCGCCCGTTGACATCAATATGCAGCGGCAGGCTGAGCTTGCCCCCCCCCCACGCGGGCCCGAGGCTGTCCGGCGTTGCAAACACCGGCGAGAAATGGCTTGCGGGTTTGGACTGGACGAAACCGAACCCTTTGGCGAGTTCGTCCGGGATCAGACCGCGCAGCGAGACATCGTTGACCAGCCCGATCAGCCGGATGTGGCCAAGCGCCTCGGCCGCCGACACGCCCTGCGGCACGTCGCCGGTCACCACCACGATTTCGGCCTCCAGATCGCAATCCCAGCGCTCGTCGGCCAGCGTGATCGGATCGCGCGCGCCGCGCAGATCGTCGCTGCCGCCCTGGTACATCAGCGGATCGGTGAGGAAACTGGCCGGCAATTCCGCCCCGCGCGCCTTGCGCACCAGTTCCACATGGTTGACGTAAGCGCTGCCATCGGCCCACTGGTACGCGCGCGGCAGCGGCGCGGCGGCCTCACGCTCATGGAAGCGCTTGCGCGGGATCGCCTCGTGCTCCAGCTCGACCGAGAGCGCCGCGAGATAGGGCGCATGGCGGTCCCACTCGTCGAGCAGCCCCTGCATCGTCGGCACGATGTGATCGGCATCGGCATACCACGCCAGATCATCGGAAACGACGATCAATCGGCCATCACGCAGCTGCGGCAGGCTCGCTAGTTTCATGTCGGTTCGCCTTCGATGGTGCGCACCGCTGCGAGCAATTTGTCGAGCAGGACACGCAGTTTCTGGGTTTCGCTCGGGCTGAGCGCCGCGAAGATCTTTTCATAGGTCGCGAACGCATTCGGCCAGATCTGGTCATACATCGCCCGCCCGCCCCCGGTGAGTTCGAGGTGGTGCGAACGGCCATCCGCCGCGTTCGGGCTGCGCGCGACCAGCGCCCGCTCCTCCAGCGCCTTGCACGCGCGGTTGACCGCGACTTTGTCCATCAGCGTGGCCCCGACCAGATCGCGCTGGGTCAGCGGCCCGGCATCGCCCAGCACCGCCATGATCCGCCATTCGGGAATCTTGAGCCCGAATTCGCTGTGATACTCGCCCGATATCAGACCGCTGACCGCATTCGAGGTGATCGCCATGCGATAGGGAATGAAATCGGACAGCCTAGTTTGCGCGTCGGACATCGCTTGTTTCTAGGCCAGCCAGCGCCGTGCGCAAGCAAAAGGACAGTTGCCCCTCACCGGGCCAGAATACCCGCCATGATGAAGTCTACCGTATGCTCGCGGTAGCGGTCGCGCAGTTCCTCGGTCAGCGTATCCTGATCGAAGCAATGCCGCAGCACCAGCCGCGCGGAGAAGAACCGGTCCGCCGCGCCGGTTACGGTGAAATAGAACAGCTGCGGGTCGATCGGGCGGAACACACCGGCTTTCACCCCCGCGCTGATCAGCCGCTCATAGGCTTTGTTGAGCGGCAGGAGATACTTGTCGGCAATGCGTTTGGCCTCAAGCGGATCGCAATCGCGCACCAGCCGCATCAGCAGCCGGTTGAGGTAGGGGAACGCGAAATAGGTATCTATGCAGCGCGCGATATGCAGCCGCAGCTTGGCCTCCGGGCTCATCGCATCTTTGGCGAGCAGCGCCTCGACCGACTTGATGATCGCCACCATGTCGCGGTCGAGCAGTTCCTTCAGCAGGCCCGCCTTGTTGCCGAAGTAGTATTTCACCAGCGCCGAATTGAGCCCCGAACGCAGCGAAAGTTCGGACAGCGAGATATCGACCTGATCGCCCTCACGCATGATCTGCGAGGCGGTTTCCAGCAGCAACTCGCGCGCGCCTGCCTGCTCGGGGGCACCGGTATCTTCGGCCAATGTCGACTGCTCTTTCATGCCCAACCCGGTTCATCCCACCACGGGTAAAACGACGGCATATCCGAAGAAACGCGGCCGGGGTAGCTGGGCGGGCGTTTTTCCAGAAAACTGGCCACACCTTCCTTCGCATCCGCCCCGCGTGAGAGCTGGTAGATCGCGCGGCTGTCCACCCGGTGGGCAAACATCGGGTCCGGCGTCGCCGAATTGCGCCACAGCATCGCGCGCGTCATCGCCACCGAGACCGCGCTGGTGTTGTCGACAATCTCGCGCGCCAGCGCATGGGCGGCGGGCAGCAGATCCGCAGGCGCGTGGAGCGAGCGCACCAGCCCGCCGTTCAGCGCTTCCTCCGCGCCGAACACGCGGCCGGTCATGCACCATTCCAGCGCCTGGCTCATGCCGACAAGGCGCGGCAGGAACCAGCTCGACGCCGCCTCGGGCACGATCCCGCGCCGCGCAAACACGAAGCCGAAGCGCGCCGAGGTGCTGGCCAGCCGGAAATCCATCGGCAGCTGCATCGTCGCGCCAATGCCGACAGCCGCGCCGTTGATCGCGCCGATCACCGGCTTCTTCGACTGGAAAATGCGCAAGGTGCACAGCCCGCCGCTGTCGCGCACTTTGGGATCGGAAAGGTCCGCCACTTCGGTCGGATCGGAGAACGGCCGCGCCCCGTCATCGGGCGTCAGGTCCGCACCTGCGCAAAACGCGCGGTCGCCCGCCCCGGTCACGATCACCGCGCGCACGCTGTCGTCGGCATCGGTGCGGTCGAACGCGTCGACGATTTCGGCCATCATCGTGCGCGTATAGGCGTTCATCTTGTGCGGGCGATTGAGCGTCAGCGTCGCGACGCCGTCAGCCACATCGAGCAGGATCTGCGTGTATTCGGCCATTTCGGCTCCCTCCCCCAATTACCTGGGCGCCATGCGGATCGCGCCGTCAAGCCGCACGTCCTCACCGTTGAAATAGCCGCACTCGATCATCGTCAGCGCGAGCTGTGCATATTCCTCCGGCTGGCCGAGCCGCTTGGGGAACGGCACCGAAGCCGAGAGCGCATCGCGCACGTTCTGCGGCGCACCCGCCAGCAGCGGGGTATCGAAAATGCCCGGCAGGATCGTGTTGACGCGAATGCCCTCGCCCATCAGATCGCGCGCAATCGGCAAAGTCATGCCGACAACGCCGCCCTTCGAAGCGGAGTACGCCGCCTGCCCGATCTGGCCATCTTCCGCCGCGACCGACGCGGTATTGACCATCGCGCCGCGCTCGCCGTCTGCCATCGGCTCCAAAGTCAGCATCCCCGCCGCCGATTTGGCGATGCAGCGGAACGTGCCGACGAGGTTGATCTGGATCAGCCAGTTGAACGCCTCCAGCGGGAAGTGCTTGATCGAGCCGTCTTCCTTGCTGCGGCTCGCGGTCTTGATCGCGTTGCCGGTGCCAGCGCAGTTCACCAGAATGCGCTCCTGCCCGTTGGCCGCACGCGCCTTGGCAAAGCCCGCGTCCACGCTCTCGTCCGAGGTCACGTTCACTTCGCAGAACACGCCGCCGATCTCAGCCGCGAGCGCCTCGCCCTTGTCCTTCTGCAGATCGAAAATCGCGACCTTCACGCCCTTCGCGGCCAGCGCCCGCGCCGTGGCGGCACCCAGACCAGACGCGCCACCGGTCACGACCGCGGCAACCGAACTATCAAGCTTCATGGCATTTCTCTCCTGAATTCAAACGCAAAGCCCCTCCCGCTTGCGGGAGGGGTTGGGGTGG
>CAIKKO010000196.1 GCA_903828025.1 uncultured Sphingomonadales bacterium | reverse complement strand
TCCCTGCGGGACGCTGTCATGGCTTCCATCTCAGACAGAAATCCACTTGGAAAGGCAACCAGCCTTCCCGGCGTGAATTTCCGCCCGAGATGTTCGCCATGACAGCGCCTCGAAGGCGCGGCTAATAGGTCCTGACCCTAGTCAGGCGAACTATATCGGCTCCGCGCGCGCCGTCCACACCTTTGCCGGGGCGGTCTCCGGAATGCGCCACAGCACCGGCAGGATCACCAGCGCGACCACCGCGATCATCGCGCCCGGCGCGGCAGGCCAGTGGCTAACCTCCAGCAGCCGCTGCGCCGCCCAGGGGGTCAGCCCGCCGAACACCGCCGTCGCGCTCGTCACCCCCAGCGCGAGGCCGGACAGCCGCGCTTCGCCGGAAAACTGCTCCGCCGTCGCCACCGCGCCCACCGCGCTCACCGCGCCGCCAAGGCACGCCAGCACCACCGCGCCGAGCAGCGCGGGCCCGATCCCGCCTTGCGCCATCAGCGTAAACAGCGTGATCGGCAGCACTGCGCCCGCCAAAGCCACGCCGATCAGCACCGGCCGCCGCCCTACCCGGTCGGTCAACGCGCCGACCAGCGGCGTCACCACGATCACCGCCAAGGCCGCCACGGTCGACAGCGCGAGCCCCGCCCCCTCGCCCACCGCGCCGACCGAGGCGAGGAACGCGGGCACATAGGTGATCCCCACGTAATAGCTGATCGAGCCGAGCGCCGAAATGGCAAAGCCGCGCGCGATCCCGCCGCGCTGGTGCGTCACCGCATGGCGCAGCGGACTGGTCGGCACCGTGCCCGCCGCGCGCTGGCGTTCGTACTCCGGCGATTCGTCCATCGCCGCGCGCGCCAGCAGCACCCCGCCCGCCAGCGCCGCGCCAACGAAGAACGGTATGCGCCAGCCCCACACGTCGAGCGCGCCCGGCGGCAGCGCCGAAGCCGTCACCGCCGCCACGCCGACGGC
This sequence comes from uncultured Sphingomonadales bacterium, assembly GCA_903828025.1. Classification (GTDB taxonomy): domain Bacteria; phylum Pseudomonadota; class Alphaproteobacteria; order Sphingomonadales; family Sphingomonadaceae; genus Novosphingobium. The sequence goes on along the minus strand of CAIKKO010000196.1, from coordinate 4,050 downwards.
CAGCAACGCGCCCACCTCGCTCGCCGCCGAAGCGCAGCTGGTGATCAGGCCGCGCCGCCGCGGCTCCGCGCCTTCGAGCAGATAGGCGACCACGCCGGTATATTCCCCGCCCACCGCAAACGCCATCACGCAGCGCAGCGCCAGCAGCAGCAGCCCCGCCGCCGGGCCGATCGCGGCATAGGTCGGCAGCAGCGCGCAGCCGAGCATCGCGGCGGTCATCACCGCCATCGAGAGCAGCATCGCCCGCCGCCGCCCGTGCCGATCACCATAATGCCCCAACGCAATCGCGCCCAAAGGCCGCATCAGGTACGAAATCGCAAACCCCGCCAGCACCGCCGCGAGCGAGCCCGCCCCGCCGCCGAACATCACGCGCGACAGCACCGTCGCGACATAGATATACAGCGTGAAATCATACCACTCGACCACCGTGGAGAACCCCGCGATGATCATAGAGCGGCGCGAGATGGTCTGGTGCGCAATGGTCATCCGGCTATCATGCCGGATTGCAGGGCGCGTGCAAGCCGTTCTCAGCCAACCCCTTCGGTCACCAGCACGCGGTAGTCCGCGCCGGCCAGCCGGTGGACTTTGGCCTCCTGATAGGCCGGGCTGTCATACCAGCCGCGCGCCGCCGCCATGTCCGGAAACTTCAGGATCACGAGGCCATCCGAAGCCGCGCCTTCCCACGCCTCATGCGCGCCATAGAACGCCAGCGGCGTAAGGTCGTGCCCCGGGATCGAGGCCCCCGCCTTCACGTTGTACTGATCCATCTCCGCCTGATCGGTAATGCGCTCACGGATAAACACCACATACGCCGTCATAATCCTGCCTCTCCCGCAGCCCTGCCCTGTTGAGCCCTGCACCATTGTTCCCAATTTGTTCTGTCCTACAAGCCCCGTTTCGTGTCAAGCGCGAAAAACCTCCCCCCACCACGAGGCCCCGCATGAAGGACCGCACCCACAAGCCCGCCCCGCGCGGCACGCTCCCCGCATTCGCCCCCGTCCCCCGCCAGCGCGAACGCTTCGATGGCTGGACACCGGAACGCCAGCGCGGGTTTATCGAAGCGCTCGCCGATACCGGCAGCATCAAGCACGCCGCCCACGCGGTCAACATGACCCCCGAAGGCGCTTATGTCCTGCGCCGCCACCCGGAGGCCGGCGAATTCCGCAAGGCATGGGAAGCCGCGCTCGCGCTCGGGGTCCAGCGGCTCGAAGACATTGCGATGGACCGCGCGCTCAACGGGGTCGAGGTGCCGGTCTATTCCTATGGCAAGCTCATCGGCAGCCGCATGGTCTACAATGATCGCTTGCTGATGTTCCTCCTGCGCAACCGCGCCAGCAAACGCTTTGCCGCGAGCGCCCGCCCCAACGTCGCCACCAAAGGCGAGCTTGCCCGGCTCAAGCGCGAATGGCGCGAGGAATGGGAAGCCGAACAGGCGCGGAACCACGTCAGCCCCGAAGAAATCCGCGCCAGCATCGACCGCAAGGTTGAAGAACTGCGCCAACGCGTCATGGCCGCCAAAGCCCGCCGCGACGCCGAACAAGGCCTGCTGCCCGAAGCAGACCCGGACGCCTGACGCCCCGGCCAACCCGCACCCCGACGCGAGCCCGCCCCATGAGCCTCACTCTGCTCCCCGACGATTTCCTGAAAACCGGCGACCCCCGCCGCACCTGGCAACCCGGCCACGCCCCCACCTGGCTGAACCGCCACGGCCAGCCCCTGCCCGACGCCCCCGCCGAACAGCGCAACGCCGAATACGAAGCGGTGCGCGACTGGCAAGCGCATGTCGCAGCGGGGCGGATCGGGGGCGGTTAGGCCGCCATCAACATAGGGGCGAAGGCGCAGCAAGTTTCACCATGACCGCCGCCGCGCGATTGGCTATCCCCAATGCATGACAGCATCCACGCTAAACCACCTCAAGCACTACGCGCACCGCATCCGCGAACTGCTGCGCGCCGATCCCGCCGCAGCAGAAACCGCTCTCGCGCCCATCTTTCAGGAACTTGTCACCAATCTCCTCCCGCTGCTCCCGGCTGTCCCCGCGCTCACCGTCGCGCCGGAATACACCAAGCCCGGCGTCGGCCGCCCCGATATCGCCCTGATCCGCCAAGGCCAGCCGCCGCGCGCCTTTATCGAACTCAAGGCTCCCGCCAAGGATGCCAATCCTGAAAGGTGGAAAGGCGCGCATGACAAGCGCCAGTATGGCCGCCTTCAGGAACTGGCCCACTGGGCCACGTCCAATTTCATCGAATTCCACCTGTTTTCACGCGATACCGGCCTCGGCAGCGCCGCCATCGTCCCGCCCAAGGCGCTGAAAGCCGATACGCCAGACAAGGCTGCCCACGCCCTGATCGAAGCGCACGATCCACAGGCTTTCCTGAATCTCATCGCCAGCCTCGCCCGCGCCGATGCCCCCGCCGCGCGCAATGCCGCCGAACTCGCCGAACTCATGGCCCACGCCGCCCGCATCGTCCGCAGCGCGGTAGAGGAACGCATCGGCGAATTGCGCCTTGCCGGAAACACCGCCGATCCGCTCATGCTCGTGCGCAGCACGTTCAAGGATGTGCTCTATGCCCATCCCGAGGCGGGCGGATACCGCGCGGGCGATTTCGACACGCTCTTCGCCTCCGCCTTCGCGCAGACCCTCGCCTTCGGCCTGCTGCTCGTGCGCGAAGCCACCGGCCAGCCCGTCGGCGAAGACGCGTGGAAGCAGATGCCCGATGAGCATCCCTTGATGAAAGCCGCCCTGCGCGTGCTGAGCGAGGAGGAAGTGCAAGGCGCGATTGGCATCGGTTTCGATGTCATGCGCGATTGCGTGAACAGTTTCGCGCCGGAAATTCTCAGCATCGGCAAGGATGGCCGCGATCCGATCCTCTATTTCTACGAGGATTTCCTCCAGACCTTCGATCCCGAAGCGCGCGATCGTTATGGGGTCTACTACACCCCCGTCGAAGTCGTGCGCTACATGGTCGGCGCGCTGGATCGCGCATTGCGGGATAATCTCGATACCAAGGGCCTGCGTGACAAGAACGTCACCATCCTCGATCCCGCCACCGGCACCGGCACCTTCCTGCTCGGCATTGCCGAACGCGTGCGCGATGCCGTGCTGCACGATGAAGGCGGCCCCGCCGCCGCCATGGCGCTCGGCAATCTCGCCTCCCGCATGTTCGGCTTCGAACTGCTCGTCGGCCCTTATGCCGTCGCGCACTACCGGCTGCATCACGCCTTGCGCTATCGCCCGGCGGACGAGGGCGAAAGCGGCCCGCAGCCGGTCAAGCTGCCCCGCCTCGGCGTCTATCTCGCCGATACACTCGCCGAACCGGACGCCGCCACCGGCATCGGGCAACTCGGCATCCAGGGCATTCCCATCGACGAGGAACGCGCCCGCGCCAACGAGATCAAGGCCCGCCAACAGGTTCTCGCGATCATTGGCAACCCGCCCTACAAGCGGCTGGAGGAAGGCGAGAACGAGACCCTCGTCGGCCGCTGGATGGATGGCATCTGGGATGATCTCAAGCGCCCTGTGCGCGAAGCCGGACAGGGCAACCAACTCAACACCTTTCCCGAATTCTCCGTCGCCTTCTGGCGCTGGGCGATCTGGAAACTGTTCGAAGCGGAGAATGCACCGCAACGCGGCGTGATCGCCTTCATCACGAATCGCAAGTTCCTTACTGGCTGGCCTTATGCTGGCCTGCGCCAGATGATGCGCCAGCGGTTTGATCGGATCGAGGTGATCGACTTGCGCGGCGATGTGAACGCCGGCGTGCGAGCTGATATTGCCTCCGATCAGGGTGTGTTCAATATCAAAGTCGGCACCTGCATTACGCTGGCAATTGCAGATGGCAGCAAGGCCGATGGCGCACTGGCCGATGTCGTTTACACTGATTCTTGGAAAGCCGGTAAGTTCAGCCGCAAGACCAAGCTGGAATGGCTCACCTTGGGATCGGCGTTCGGCGACATTCCAGACGGCGTTGCGATTGATCGCCCAATACTAGATGACTGGCGGCCAAAGCCGTTTGAAAACGGTAGTTGGCTATCGGTGAGGCAATGCTT
>CAIKKO010000195.1 GCA_903828025.1 uncultured Sphingomonadales bacterium | reverse complement strand
CGCCGCAGCGCCGCCAGAATGCCCATGCAGCCATACGTCGCGGTCAGCGTATCGCCGATCGAGATGCCCATGCGGCTGGGCGGGCGATCCGGCTCGCCGACGATATAGCGCCAGCCGCCCATCGCCTCACCGATCCCGCCGAAACCGGCGCGGTCGGAATAAGGCCCGGTCTGGCCATAGCCCGACATGCGCGCGATGATCAGGCCGGGGTTGATGGCGTGCAGCACATCGGGCCCGAGGCCCCACTTCTCCAGCGTGCCGGGCTTGAAGTTTTCGACCAGCACATCGGCGGTGGCGACCAGCTGGCGCACCAGATCCTGCCCCTCGGGCACGCGCAGATTGGCCGAGACCGATTTCTTGTTGCGGGAAATCACCTCCCAGTTGACCTTGTCATCGCCCAGGCCCCAGTCGCGCATCGGGTCGCCCCCGACACCGTTGACCAGGGGCGGCTCGACCTTGATCACGTCCGCGCCCATGTCACCCAAGAGCTGGCCGCAGAACGGCCCGGCCAGCAACTGGCCCAGTTCGATCACCCGGATGCCCTTCAGAGCACCCTTGTTCTCCCCCACGTCCGTCATCCCTTATTCCGCCGCTTGCAGCGTTTGCCATACCGGCTGGATCGGCGCGGGCAAGCCGGTCTCGGCCTCGCAATTGGCGCGCAGCGTTTCGATATCCGGGCCATAGTTGAACAGGCCCAGCGGCGGCCGCTCGGCGCGCATCGTGGTGCGCAGCGCCTCGGTTGCTGCGGCATCGACCACGCCGTCGTCATTGGCGACCACGCCGTAGGCCTTGGCCCCTGCGGCGGTGACCAGCCCTTGCGTGATCTCCTTGCCGACCAGTTCGGGCGCGCGTTCGAGCGGATCGCCCCAGCCGCCGCCGCCCCAGGTGATGAAGTGGAGCAAGTCGCCCGCCTCCACCGGATAGGCATCGACCTTGTTGCCGATGATGATCTGCGTGCCGTCGGGCTTTTCGACGATCTTGCGCGCGCGGCTGCCCGGCTCGCCACCGTTGACACCCCATGGCGGCACGAACCAGCGGTCGTCATGCGCCGAAATCGTCCCGTCCGCCAGGAAGCGATAGGTCATGTTGATGCCGTTGCCGCCCCGGTGCAGCCCCGCGCCGCCGCTATCGGGCACGGTTTCATAGTTTTCGATCAGGAGCGGGAAATAGCGCTCGAGGAACTCGTTGGGCACATTGGTGAAGCCCGGCCACAGCGAGTGCCCGTCCGGCCCGTCGCCCATCGGACGGCCGGGAATGCCGCCGAAGCCGATCTGGAACAGCTGGAACCATTCGCCCTTTTCGTCGAGCCCCGAGTAGAACAAGTGCGGGCTGGAGGAGAACCCCGCCGCATTGAGGAATTCCGGCGTCTTCTGGCCGAGCAACCCGCCCAGAATATCGAAGATCCGCCCCAGCGCGTGCGTCCGGCCCGAAAGCGCAGCGGGGAACTTCGGCTTGAGCAGCGATCCTTCGGGAATGCGCACGTCGATCAGATCATAGAACCCGTCGTTGAACAGGATCTGCGGGTCGAACACCATGATCATGTAGATGCCGAAGAACATGCGGAACATGTTTTCGTTGAGCAGGAAGTTG
>CAIKKO010000194.1 GCA_903828025.1 uncultured Sphingomonadales bacterium | reverse complement strand
GTTCGCGACGTACGTGAAGCGCGGCATGCTCTACAGCGATGGCTCGGACTACCCGGTCACGCCCTACGCGCCGCGCTACGGCCTGTGGTCCTCGGTCGCGCGCGAGCCTGACGGCGACCGCTTCGGCAAGGCCCCGTTCGGCACAGCGGAAGCGGTGGACATCCACACCGCGCTGCGCAGCCACACACTCTGGGCGGCGCGGCAACTGTTTCTGGAAAAACAGACCGGCTCGCTTGAAGTGGGCAAGCTGGCCGACGTGGCGGTGTGGGACCGCAATCCTTATGCCGTGCCGACGGCAGCGCTGAAAGACATGCGCTGCATGATGACGCTGTTTGGCGGGAAAGTGGTGTTTGTGCGGAAGTGAGAAATTATCTGGCAACGACAGCGCGGCACGGCGATTTGATTCCCATTGTTCAAGCCTCACAAACATAACCAACCTTGACCGCTTGAGAGTCGATGCCCAAAGGGGGGCAGAAATTTTGTTTGCGGGGCGTTTATGCAGGGTAAAGTTTTGGCGTTCGATTTTCGAACCGGAATTGGTGCAGTTTCTGGATTTGATGGAAACCGATATCAATTTGAGGTTTCTGAATGGAATAACGCGGCCATGCCCAAGGCTGGACAAATCGTTGACTTTAAGGGTGAAGATGATCGCGCCACTGCGGTTTACCCTGTCGCAGGCGCTGCCTCGTCATCTGAAAAAAGTCGCGTCGTTGCAGCTTTGCTCGCGCTGTTCCTAGGTGGCCTTGGCATTCATAAATTCTATCTTGGAAAGAACAACGCTGGCCTAATCATGCTTCTAGTATCAGTTTTTGGATTGATTTTGATTGCAATTCCAACATTTATTATTGGAATTATTGCATTTGTTGAATTCATTATTTACCTGACCACCTCCGACGAGGATTTTGAGTCCCGTTACGTAGTCGGTAATCGCGCTTGGTTTTGATATTTGGGGATTCACACCAGTTTACCCAACAAGGGAACCCACCCCGCAAGCTTTCGCCCCTATACTGTGGCAGTTGGTGGCAGCCCTCTTCGCCATCTAGAGGAGGTTTTTGGAACTCACCCGAAGATCACCCGCTCCTCCCCCAGCCATAGCGGCGAGCGCGGCAGGTCGATAAACTTGCGCTCGTCTTCCAGCAGCAGCGCGCCTGCGCGGATCGCTTCGGGGGTGCTGCTGGCGAGGTCTTCGAGGCTGTCCCACCACAATTGCGCCACGCCGTCGAAGGGTTCGGGCGCGCCGCGCGCGACGGCGAACGGCGCGTCCTCGCCGCCTGGGAACGCATGCAGCTGGACATAGCGGCGGATCTTCAGCGCCTCGCGCACGCTGGCGACCAAGGGCGCGTGGGTATTGAACCAATAGTCCTGAAACTCGGCGCGGCTGAGGTGCGGCAGGCGGTGCAGGCAGAATGTCAGCTTGATCATGGTGGTTGCCTCCATCAGCCCTTGCGGGCCTTGAGCCAGGCCTTGCCGGCCTTCTGGATGTTGAGCAGCGCGGCGAACGGCGAGATGCCGATATGGGCCTTGCCGGTGCGGGCCAAGGCGTCGATCTGGGCGTAGTACCAGTAAGTGACGGCGAAGCCCTCCACCGCGCGCATCATCTTGAGCCCGCCAAGGAACGAAAGCCACGGCGGCAGGAGCTTCAGCTTGCTTTCCCAGCGGTCGAGTTCATCCGCGCCCGCCAGCAGCTTGGCCGGGCCTGCGACATCGACGCAGAGCGGGCGGCCGAGCCCGATCACGTCCGCCCCGCCCGTTTCCAGCGCGGTGTTCATCGCGCGGCGGGTGCGGAAACCGCCCGTAACCAGCAGCGGCATGGTGAGCGAGGCGCGCATGGTCTTGGCGAAATCGACGAAATAGGCCTCGCGCGCGGCAGTTGAGGCCTTTTGCGGGGGTGCATCGGGGGCTTCCATGCCCTGAATGTCCATCATCGCAGGCTGTTCGTACGAGCCGCCGGAAATTTCGAGCAGATCGACGCCCGCCGCCTGCAGCCAGCCCGCGACAATCACGCTGTCTTCAAAGGCGAACCCGCCTTTCTGGAAATCAGCCGAATTGAGCTTCACCCCGATGGGGAATTCCGCCCCCACCCCGGCGCGCACCCGCGCGACGACCGCCATCAGCATACGCGCGCGATTTTCGAGGGTGCCGCCATATTGATCGGTGCGCAAATTGGAGCGGGGGCTGAGGAACTGCGAGAGCAGATAGCCGTGCGCAGCGTGGATTTGCACGCCGGTAAAGCCGGTCTGCTGCGCGACTTCCGCCACGTAACCAAACCGTTCGATCAGATCGAAAATTTCATCCTCGGTCAGCGCTTCGGGCATGCCGAACTGTTTGCCCGGAAGCCCCACTGGGACAGCGGAAGGCGCTTTGGGGTGCGGGTTGACCGTCACTTGCGTCTGGCGCCCGGCATGGCTGATCTGCATCCAGATATGCCCGCCCGCGCGCGTGCCCGCGCGCGCCATGGCGCTGAGGCCCGTCAGTGCAGCCTCATCCTGCGGGCCCTGAATGATCACATTGCCGGGGCGCTCAAGGTGGTCGCGGTCGATCTGGACATTGCCGGTGATGAGCAGGCCCGCGCCGCCATCGGCCCACAACCCATAAAGCCGCGCCAGCTCCGCCGTGGCGCGGCCTTGCGGATCGGCCAGCCCCTCGGTCATCGCGGCTTTGGCGAGGCGATTGGGCAGGACCGCGCCGCAAGGCAAAACGAGGCTGTCGGCAATGGACGGCATAAATGGCATTCCCCCGGATATCGTGTTCTGCAGTCTGTATTGCCCGCCAGCGCGGGGCGGACAAGCGGCCAGATGGTTGTGCACAAGCAAGGCGGCGCGGCCCGGTTGCGCGGGGCGTTCCGGCGGTGCAATTCATCGCCGCGTGATGTCACTCGCCTGAGAGCCTGAAGCCCCGTGCAGACCGCCCTGATCTCGGCCGCTGCGAGCGGCATCGGCCTCGCCATTGCGCGGGGCCTCAGCGCCGATGGCTGGCGCGTCTACGTCTGCGATCAGGATCAGGCCGCGCTGGCCGCACTGGCTGAGAGCGACCCGGCGCTGGCGGCCTTCGCCTGCGATGTGAGCGATGCGGCTGCGGTCGATGGCTTGTACCGCGCGGTGGAATCCGATCTGGCGCGCGCAGGGCTTGGCGGGCTCGACCTGCTGGTCAACAACGCCGGGGTGTCCGGCCCGACCGCGCGGTTTGAAGAGCAGCCGGTGGAAGCGTGGGCGCGCACCATTGATGTCAATATCAACGGCATGTTCCTGATGACCCGGCGCGCGATCCCGCTGCTGCGCCGCAAAGCCCCCGGTTCTTCGATCATCACGATGAGTTCCAATGCCGGGCTGCTCGGCTGTCCGCTGCGGGGGCCTTATGTCGCGAGCAAATGGGCGCTGATCGGGCTGACCAAGACTTTGGCGATGGAGCTGGGCCCCGAGGGTATCCGCGCCAATGCGCTGTGCCCCGCCAGCGTGGAGGGGCCGCGCATCGACCGGGTGATCGCGGCGGACGCAGCGGCGCGCGGGCTTTCGGTGGCCGACGTTGAGACCGAGTACAAGCGCCAGTCCTCGCTCCGGGCCTTTGCCACCAATGACGATATCGTGGGCATGGTGCGGTTCCTCACCTCGCCCGCCGGGCAGCGCATTTCTGGGCAAGCGCTCGCCATCGACGGCCATACCGAGAGCCTGTCGCTCGATATGGACAGCCAGGGTGCCCCAAGCGTTTTTGGCAAGACCCCATGAGCCCCGCGCATTTTGCGTTTTTTTCCGCCGTTCACAGACTAAGCTGGCCCAGACTAAGCTGGCCCAAACTAAGCTGGCCCAAACCAAGCTGCTCGGCAGATCACGAGGATAAGCCATGAATTTCGAAACGTTCATCACCTGCGCCGTAACCGGATCGGGTGCCACTGCCGACAAGCACCC
>CAIKKO010000193.1 GCA_903828025.1 uncultured Sphingomonadales bacterium | reverse complement strand
CAGCCAGGTCACCTTGTTCTTCTTGAACAGGAACTCGATCCCGCCGGTCAGCTGCTTCACCGAATCCAGCTTCTGCGCCTGCATCGCCCCCAGATCGAGCGTCACCGGCCCGGTCTTGATGCCATAAGTCGCAAACGTCCCATCCACCGCCTCGGCAAACTTCTCCGAACCATGCAGCAAGGCTTTGGAAGGAATGCACCCGACATTGAGGCACGTGCCCCCCAGCGTCGCGCGCCCATCGGCGCAAGCGGTCTTGAGCCCCAGCTGCGCCGCCCGGATCGCCGCAACATAGCCGCCCGGGCCGGCACCGATGATGAGAACGTCGTAGTCGTATTCAGCCATTCAAAATCACCTTTTCTGGGCTTGGACCCGAAGCGTCCGGCTCATACGCGTGACGATCGGGCTCCAGAATGCTTGCTGTTCAGCGGGATAAGTTATCTGCAATTCGACAGTCTCGGTCGCGTCGCTGGCTCCGACCCGATAAGTCCGGCCAAACTTCTCAGCGTGGTAGACAACGTTTCCGCCGACCAAGCAGGAATACGCAAAGAGGCTCGGTTTACTCACCTGATATGTGGGTGTGTTCCCCCCGCAATCAAACGCGCGCATATCGACATGCGGCGTTGACCACATGAGGTCAAAGCTGGCGTGTTGCCGACCAAGACTGACCTGAAACTGTCCTGCCTCATCCTGTTTTGCCGCTGCAGGAATGTCGATAGCCAGAAGTCCTTCGTGATAGGCAAGATAGCGCGCGGGTGCAGCGGCGGCGGGAAGCGCTACAGCACCTCCCAGAAGTGTCACTGCCAAGACTCTGCGCACGTCACCGTCCTCACATATCAATCAGCAGCCGCGTCGGATCTTCGATCGCTTCCTTGATCGTCTTCAGCGCCGTCACCGCCTCGCGCCCGTCGATCAGGCGGTGATCGTATGAGAGCGCGATATACATCATCGGCCGCACCACGATCTGGCCGTCTCGCACCACCGGCCGGTCCTCGATCCGGTGGAGGCCCAGCACGGCGGACTGCGGCGGGTTGATGATCGGGGTGGAGATCAGCCCGCCAAACACGCCGCCGTTCGAAATCGTGAAGGTGCCGCCGGTCATGTCCGCCATCGTCAAGGTGCCGTCGCGCGCCTTCTTGCCAAACGCGGCAATCGCCTTTTCGATCCCGGCGAACGAGAGGCTGTCCACATCGCGCACCACCGGCACCACAAGGCCATTGGGCGCGGACACCGCCACCGAAAGATCGACGTAATCGTGGTAGACGATCTCGTCGCCCTCGATCCGCGCGTTGACCGAAGGAATGTCCTTCAGCGCGAGGCACGCGGCCTTGGCGAAAAAGCTCATGAAGCCCAGCTTCACGCCGTGCTTCTTCTCGAACACGTCCTTGTACTTGTCGCGCGCGGCCATCACCGCGCTCATGTCGCAATCGTTGATCGTGGTGAGCAGCGCTGCGGTTTCCTGCGCCTGCTTCAGCCGCTTGGCGATGGTCTGGCGCAGGCGGGTCATCTTGACGCGCTCCTCGCGCCGCCCGTCGGACGACACCGCCACAGCCGCCGGAACCGGCGCGGGCGCAGCGGCCACCGGGGCAGGCGCGGCCTGCTTGGCGACGGCGGCGGTCAGCACGTCTTCCTTGGTCAGGCGGCCATCCTTGCCGGTGCCCTTGACCGTCGCGGGGTCGATCCCATGCTCCAGCACCGCGCGGCGCACAGCGGGGGAGAGCGCTGCGGCATCATCAGCCGAAGCGGCAGGGGCAGGTGCTGGCGCTGCGGCGGGGGCAGGGGCTGCAGCCACGCCGCTCGTCTCGATCAGCCCGAGCAGCGCGCCCACGGCCACAGTGTCCCCCTCAGCCGCGACATGCGCGCCCATGATGCCCGCGACGGGCGAGGGTACTTCGACCGCGACTTTGTCGGTCTCAAGGCTGGCAATCGGTTCATCCAGCGCCACCGCCTCGCCCGGCTGCTTGAGCCACTGGCCGACCGTCGCTTCGCTGACGCTTTCGCCCAGCACGGGCACTT
>CAIKKO010000192.1 GCA_903828025.1 uncultured Sphingomonadales bacterium | reverse complement strand
ATGCCATGATGAGCGAGACGGTCAGCAGCTGCAGCCCGGCCTTGGCGAACAGGGTGCCTGCCAGAATCGGTGATCCGGCCGAGCCGATGCGCCCAGCCCCGATGGCAAAACCGGTGCCGGTGGCGCGCACATGCGCGGGGAAGCCATAGGCGAAGGCGCAGTAGAAGCCGACAATGGCGGCATTGGTGGCAAAGCCGGTGCAGAACACCGCGAACCGCCAGCCGACCAGCGTGGTTTCCTGCCCGCCAAGGCCGAACACGCCGACCGCGCCCGCGCCCAGCAGCAGCATCACGATGGTCGGCCACTTGATCCCGAAGCGGTGCATGAGGAAGCCGAACAGCGCGCCGCCACTCGCCCCGCCAATGTTCGCCCAGACCAGCACGCTGGCCGCCTCGGGCGCGGCAAAACCGAAGTCCGCGACGATCTTGGGCGACCATTTGAGGATATAATAGAACGTGATCGCGTGGAGCGAATAGCCGATGGTCAGGATCAGCGTGGTGCCGATCAGGCCGGGCTTGAGGATATCCAGCACGCTGGTGCCGCCCTCGCGCACGTCCGCAGGCGGCAGTCCATCAATTCCGGGCAGGCGCAGCTTGGCCATCGAGGCGTTGATCCGCGCCAGTGCATCCGCCGGGCGGCGCGCCAGCAGATAGGCCGGGGTTTCGGGGACAAAGAACCAGATCAGCGGAATGAACACCACCGTCGCAATCGCGCCGAATTCGAACACCACGCGCCAGTCACCGCTCTTGAGCAGCAGCGCGGCAATCGTCCCGCCAATCGTTGCCCCCAGCGGATAACCGATCACCATCAGCGACATCGCGAGGCTGCGGCCCTTGGTGCTCGAAAGCTCGGCCGTCACCGCATTGATCGCCGCGAGCATGCCGCCGATGCCAAGCCCGGTGACGAAGCGCCACAGCCCGAGCATCTGCGGGTTCTGCGCGGTGGTCGCCAGCGCCATGCCGGTGGCCATCACGGCGAGGCAGCCGAGCATCGTCGGCCGGCGGCCAAAACGGTCCGCCACTCCGCCCAGCCCGATCGAGCCACCCCCCATTCCGACCAGCTCCATCGCCAGCACCACGCCCAGAGCATCGCGCGCGATGCCCCATTCCTTGGCGATACCCGGCGCGGCAAACGCGCTCGACAGCACATCGAAGCCATCGAGCGCGTTGAGCGCGATCATCAGCACGACGGCGATCCATTGCGGCGCGGTCATCGGCGTCTGCCGGATCACTTCGCGCGGGTCGGTATTCATCTTGGTCTCTCTCCCCGGGGGTACGACTTCTGCGAGCCGCCGTTCTGATTCGTGCCGTGATTCTTATTCGTGAATTCGCGCCAGCAGGTCGATCAGCAGCCGCACTTCTTTGTCGCTGAAGCGGCTTTTCACCCAGGCCTCGTGCTCGGCAATCGCGGTCTTGGCGCGCGCGAGCATGGCCTTGCCCGCGGGATCGAGGAACAGGGCCTGCTTGCGGCCGTCCTTGTCAGACCGGTCGCGCCGCAGGAAGTGCTTGGCCTGCAGGCGGTTGATGATCGCCATGGTCGTCGCGCGGTCCATGCGCAGCCGCTGCGCCAGATCGGTCTGCGCGATGCCGGGGTGATCATCGACCAGCCACAGCACCGAAACCTGCTTCTGCGTGAGATCCAGGTCGGTGAACGTTTCGGTGAAGTGGCGCAGACAGGCCCCGTGCGCGAGGCGAATGTGAAAGCCGAGGATGTCCTTGATCGCGCCGATGTCCGCTTCGCCATCTGCTGGCGGCGGTGCCGTCACGGCGTCCGCAAACTTGTCCTTGATCAATGCAGCAACCCCGTTCCGTCTTGTTTAATCGTTAGCAACACTTACAATCACCACCAAAGCGAAAATGCCGGAGAGGACACCATGGCCCATTTTCCCGAAACACCGAGCTTCACCGGGTTCAACACGCCTTCGCGGATCGAGGCGGACATTGCCGATCTCGTTCACGAGGGCACGATCCCGCCAGAGCTAAACGGCGCATTCTACCGCGTCCAGCCCGACCCGCAATTTCCCCCGCGCCTCGGCGATGATATCGCTTTCAACGGCGACGGCATGATCACCCGCTTCCACATCCACGATGGCCAGGTCGATTTCTGCCAGCGCTGGGCCCAGACCGACAAGTGGAAGCTGGAAAAGGCTGCGGGCAAAGGCCTGTTCGGCGCTTATCGCAATCCGCTGACCGACGACGAGAGCGTCAAGGACGCAATTCGCGGCACCGCCAACACCAACGCTTTCGTGTTCGGCGGCAAGCTCTGGGCGCTGAAGGAGGATAGCCCCGCGCTGGTGATGGACCCCGCGACGATGGAAACCGCCGGCTATGAAAAGTTCGGCGGCAAGATGACCGGCCAGACCTTTACCGCGCATCCCAAGGTCGATCCGCGCACCGGCAACATGGTCGCCATCGGCTATGCCGCCAGCGGCCTGTGCACCGATGACGTGACCTACATGGAAGTGAGCCCCCAAGGCGATCTGGTGCGCGAAGTGTGGTTCAAGGTGCCCTATTACTGCATGATGCATGATTTCGGGATCACCGAGGAATACCTCGTGCTGCATATCGTGCCCTCGATCGGCAGCTGGGACCGGCTCGAACAGGGCCTGCCGCACTTCGGGTTCGACACAACGATGCCGGTCTATCTCGGCGTGATCCCGCGCCGCGACAGCGTGACCGATTCCGATATCCGTTGGTTCAAACGCGACAACTGCTTTGCTTCCCATGTGCTCAACGCCTGGCAGGAAGGCAGCAAAGTCCACTTCGTCACCTGCGAGGCCAAGAACAACATGTTCCCCTTCTTCCCCGATGTGCACGGCGCGCCGTTCAACGGGATGGAAGCGATGAGCTATCCCACCGAATGGGTGGTCGACATGGCATCCAACGGCGAGGACTTCTCCGAAATCAACAAGCTATCCGATACGATGGGCGAGTTCCCGCGCATCGACGACCGCTTTGCCGGATCGAAAACCCGCCACGGCTGGTTCCTCGAAATGGACGTGAAGCGCCCGGTCGAGCTGCGCGGCGGCAGCGCGGGCGGCCTCCTGATGAACTGCCTGTTCCACAAGGACTTCGAGACCGGCGCGGAGCAACACTGGTGGTGCGGCCCCGTCAGCAGCCTGCAGGAGCCCTGCTTCGTCCCGCGCAGCAAGACCGCGCCGGAGGGAGACGGCTGGATCGTGCAAGTCTGCAACCGGCTGGAATACCACCGCAGCGACCTGCTGATTTTCGATGCTCTGGACATCGCAAAAGGCCCGGTCGCGACGGTGCAAATCCCCATCCGCCTGCGCTTCGGCCTGCATGGCAACTGGGCAAATGCGGACGAAATCGGGCTGGCGGCAGAAGGGCTGGCGGCAAAAGGGCTGGCGGCGTGATCAAGCCTGAGCTCGAATTCGTCTACGAGGCGAGCGGTGATCTCGAACCACCGATCCCCATCGGCACGACTTATGACGGCACCCGCCGGATCATCCCGATCCTCGGCGGCGGGCGGGTCGAGGGCCCGCGCATCAAGGGCAAGCTCGTCGGCAACGCCGCCGACTGGCAGCTGACCCGGCCCGACGGCGTGACCGTGGCCGATGCGATCTATGCGCTGGAAACCGATGACGGCGTGGTCATCCAGATCCGCAATCGCGGCCTGCGCCACGGCCCGCCCGAAGTGATGGCCCGGCTCGCGGCGGGGGAGGAGGTCGATCCTTCCGCCTACTACTTCCGCACCGTGCCGGAGTTCATCGCGCCTGATGGACCCTATGACTGGATGAACCGCGCCATTTTCATCTGCTCGGGCGCGCGCTATCCCTTGGGGATAAAGCTGTGGGTATGGCAGGTATTGTAAGACGCCCGCCTCACCCCTGAAAGGAACCCAGTTTGGCCCGTGCCGACCGCCTCGATCGCCTCGACCGCCGCCGCGAGGGGCTTGAGGAAGACTACCGCGAGGCGCTGATCGCTGCGCTCAAGGTTACCGCCGCCGGGGCCTGGGGTCTGTTCGACCACCGTCAGGACAAGCACGACCGCGCCCGCGCCGCGCCTGCCGTGGCCGAGCTGGAGGAGCTGGCCGACGAGATCGCAACCTTGCGCGATCAACTGTTGATCGACGAACCCTTTGCACTCCATCAGCAGTTCCTCGCCGCGCGCGGTCCTGTCCGCGCGCAGGCGGTGGGCGAGCCCAAGCAGGCGCGCGCGTGGCTGGAACGGCTGGCTGCCGAAGCCGAACAGCCCTAGCCGCCCGCATCCGCAGCCGGTATGGCCGCACGCAAACCGGCACCAAAGGCACCCGCATGGCCCGCAAGCATTCCAAACACGGCTCCTGGCAAGACGACGAGCCAGAAGAAGAATCCGCGCCCCCGCCGCCCTGCTGGCTTTGCGGACGGCCCACCGGGAAGACCATCGTGTGGCATCACCCCGTGCCCAAAAGCCGGGGCGGGCGCGACACCGTGCCGATGCACGCGATCTGCCAGAATCTTCTGATCACCACCTTCACAAACTCAGAACTGCAACGCGCGGGGATGGACGCCGAAGTGCTGCTGGCGAACCCGGCGGTGCGCAAGTTCGTCGACTGGGTGGCCAACAAGGACCCGGATTTCACCGCAAGCGTTGCGAAGAAGGGGCGGTAGGAAGTGCTCCCCTACCCCGCCGCGTTCACCAGCAGCGCCGCTTCGTCGCGCACGGCGCGCCTGCCGATCAGCACCATCAGCACGGCAATCGGGATTGCCGCCGCGTTGATGCTCAGCATCGCGAAGCGAAGATCGCCCGTCGCGTCGGAGAGCAGGCCCACGACATAAGGCCCGATGCCGAGGCCAAGGATGGTCATCACCAGCAGGTAAAGGCTCGAGGTGAGCCCGCGCATGCGCGGCAGCACCTGATCGTACATGATCGCGTAGAGCGGCGGCAGCCAGCCGGTCAGCACGAAGCTGTAGGGCAGGAAGCGCCAAAGGAACGTGTCCGCATCGGGCGCGGTATAGACCCAGAACGACATCACCGGTGAAAGGCCCATGGCGAGCATCGCCACACACGCCCGCCCGGTGCCGGGGTAGCGCTTCTGCAACCAGTCCGAGAGCGGCCCCCATGCGAGGGGCCCGATGATCCCGACGCCAGCTGAAAGCAGCCCGAACTTGAGCGCGGTTTCCTGCATCGAGAGGTGATAGGTGCGGATGATAAACGTGGGGTTGAACGCCATCATTCCGTAGTTGATCACCGATTGCAGCATGCCCACAGCCATGCACATCATCAGCGTGGGCGATCCCCGGATCACGCGGCTCGCCTCGGGATCGGAGAGGCTAACGCCTTGAACAAGGTTGACAATCACCACCAGCCCGAGCCCGATCACGCTCCATTGCAGCGCGTGCGGATTGATCGACATCCCCGCCAGGACCAGCGGCGGGCGCGGAGAAATCGCGGTGCTGAGCATGGTCAGCAGGATCATCGCGGCCACGATCAGGCCGATGGCGATGAGGTTGCGCAAGGCCATCGCCGCGCTGGCGCGCCGCCTGCGCATCACGATCCAGTGGAAGCCCGGGGTCACCGCGCCGAGCATTTCGAGGCTGGCGCTGAACGGGCGCGGATCGGGCGGGGTAGCGATGCCGTCCATCGCGCCGCGCTCGGGCTCATGCATCGTCCAGAGGAACAGCGAGAGCACGAAGCCGGGCGCCGCCGCGACGAGGAAAGCGAACTGCCAGCCCTTCAGATGCGAGAGCGGATAGGCGGCATCCCACCAGTGCGCCGCCAGCCCGCCAAGGATCAGCGACCCGCCCAGCCCCAGTGCGATGGCCGAGGCCATGACCGCCATGACGAACCCGCGCCGCTGACGCGGCCAGTAATCGTAGATCAGCGAGGTGCCCGCCGGAGAGGTTGCCGCCTCGCCGATGCCGACGCCGAGACGCGAGAGCGCGAGCAGCCCGAAGCTGGTGCTCAGCCCCGCCAGACCCGTGGCGGCGGACCAGAACAGGATGCTGATCGCGAGCAGCCGCGTGCGCACCCAGCCATCGGCGAGCCGCCCCACCGGCAGCGAGAACAGCGCATAGAACAGCGCGAAAACCGTGCCGTAAAGCAGCCCCATCTCGGCATCGCCGACGCCGAGGTCCTTCTTGATCGCAGGCGCGAGGATCGCGAGGATCTGCCGATCAAGCAAGCTCATCGCCTGCGTTAGCGCGATGATCACCAGCGCATAGCGGCCGCCTTTGGCAATGTTGGTGGGGAGAGGAGGCACTACAACCTGAACCAGCGTTCGGCGTTGGTCTGGAAGAACTTCTTCTTGCGCTCGGCGCTCATGTCCATGCCGTCCATCGCGCGCACCTCGTCCGCCACATACTGATACGGATAGTCCATCGCATACATCACGCGGTCCTCGCCCACCACTTCCTGGCAGAACTTGATCGCGGGCTCCCACGCCATGCCCGAATTGGTGATCAGCACGTTGCTGCGCATGTATTCGGCGATGGTTTTCTTGAGCGGCTTCATCCGTTCGTAGCGCTTCGCGCGCACCCCGGCCTGGTGCATGTAGTCCAGCCGGTAGAGCCAGTAAGGCAGCGCCTCACCCATATGGCCGACCATGATCTGCAGGTCCGGATACTTGTCGAAAATGCCGATGGTGATGAGGCGCAGCAGGTGCATCCCCGTCTCCACCCCGAAGCCGAAAATCGCACCATCAAGCCCGGCCTCGATCATGGGCCCAATCATGCTGTCGGGCGGTGTGGCCGGGTGGATATAGAGCGGCTGACCGACATCCGACAAAGCGCGGAAGATCGGATCAAACTTCTCGGCATCGAGATATTCGCCCTGCGTGTGGCTGTTGATCTGGATGCCCTTGAAGCCGAGTTCCTTCGCGCCGCGATGGATTTCCGCCGCCGACCATTCCGGGTCTTGCGGCGCCACGGTGCCGAGGCCGATGAAGCGATCCGGATACTTTTCGCAGGCCGCCGCCAGCGTATCGTTGGCGCGCGCGGCGATGCCCTTGGCCTCCCCGACGTCGAGCATCGGCTGCACACCGGGCGAGGTCAGCGCGAGGATCGCCTTGTCGATGCCGGTCGCGTCCATGTCCGCAAGGCGCGCTTCGCCGAGGTCCAGCAACCGGTCCATGATCTGCGTGGCGCGCTCGGACGGGCTCGTGGCATAGAAGCCCCAGAGCGAGACCATGCCCTTGTCCGCCGTGCCATCGCGGATCATGCGCAGGAACACGTCGATCTGCTCGCGCGTGGCGAAGGCTTCTTCGGTGGCGATGCGGAGGTAGCCCTTGCCGCCGCCGGTTTTAAGATCTTCAGACATCCGCATCCCCTTATGTTTTTATCCCTCGTGCACGGCTTTCGTCACCATGCACGCGAGCACGCCTTCCGGCCCGTCTTCCGAGCCGTGGCCCGACCAGCGGACCCCGCCGAACGGCGAATCCGAACCGCCGATCATCGTGGTGTTGATGCCCACCATCCCCGCCTCGATCTCACGGCCAAGGCGCTGCTGGAGCTTGGCGTTCTCGGTCCAGGCATAAGCGGCAAGGCCATAAGGCAGGCGGTTGGCCTCGGCGATCATCGCGTCCTCGCCCGCATAGGCATTGATCAGCGCGACGGGGCCGAACGGCTCCTCGTTCATGATCAGCGCGTCCAGCGGAATGTCCGAAAGCACCGAGGGCGCATAGAAAAAGCCAGCATTGCCGACACGCTCGCCGCCGGTGTGGAGCGTGGCCCCGCGCGTGACGGCATCGCCGATCAGCCGGTCCATCGCCTCGGGCCGGCGCGGGTTGGCCATCGGGCCCATGCGCGTGCCCTCATCGAGCCCATTGCCGACCGTGACCGCCATGGCGCGCTCGGCAAAGCCGGTGCGGAAGCGATCATAGACGCTTTCCTCGACGATAAACCGCGTCGGGCTGACGCAGACTTGCCCGGCATTGCGATACTTGTGCGGCACCACGGTATCGAGCACGCGGTCGAGATCGCTGTCGCCGAACACCAGCACCGGGCCGTGGCCGCCCAATTCCATCGTCGTGCGCTTCATGTCCTCGATCGCGAGCTTGGCGAGGTGCTTGCCCACCACGGTCGAGCCAGTGAAGCTCAGCTTGCGGATGATCGGCGAGCCGAGCAAGTGGCGGCTGACCTCATCGGGCACGCCGAACACCGCCTGCGCCACTTCCTTGGGCAGCCCGGCATCGAGCAGGCATTGCAGCACGCCAAGCGCCGAAGCGGGGGTTTCTTCCGCCGCTTTCAGGATCACCGAACAGCCCGCCGCAATCGGCGCGCCAAGCTTGCGGCCCGGATTGCCGAGCGGGAAGTTCCACGGCGCGAAAGCCGCCACCGGGCCGACCGGCTCATGCGTCACGGTCGAGCGCATGCCCGCCGGGCGCACCAGCGCGCGGCCATAAAGGCGAAACACCTCGCCCGCGTAGAACTGGAACAGCCCCACGTTCATCATCACTTCGATGCGTGCCTCACCGAGCGTCTTGCCCTGCTCCAGCGTGGCGATCCGCGCGAGGTCTTCCTGCCGCTCCAGCATGAGCCTGGCCGCGCCCTGCAGCACGGCGGCGCGCTGCTGCGGCGTGGAACCCCGCCACAGCTTGAAGCCCCGCTGCGCCGTCTCCAGCGCGCGGTCGAGATCGGCGGCATCGGCCAGCGGCAGCTCGGCCAGCGTCTCGCCCGTCGCGGGATTGACCACCGCATGCGTCCGCCGCCCGCCGCCGGTGACCCGCGTCCCGTCGATGATCATGTGGAGCGAAGGGTAAGCGGTCACGTGAATCTCCAAAAAATGCGTGAGGTGGCCCTCCCCTCCCGCTTGCGGGAGGGGTCGGGGGTGGGCATCACCCCTTTGCTGCGTTCTCGCGGTCGATATCACCCTGCCAGCGCTGCGCCACGATTTCCTCGCCCGTAATGGGGTGCGGCATGTGGAACGGCATCAGCTTGTGCGTCGGCCAGAGCCAGTGATCGGTGATCAATT
>CAIKKO010000191.1 GCA_903828025.1 uncultured Sphingomonadales bacterium | reverse complement strand
GGTGCCGAGCAGCACTTCGGCCCCGGCTTCCATCGCCGCCTCAAGCCCCGGCTCGCTCATGAACACGGTTTCGAGCATGCGTTCGGCGTTCTGGGTCGCAGCGGTCATGCGCCCACCGAAGAACAGCGGCACGTCGCTGCCCATCGCCGCGCCGGGGACGGGGTTCTCGTCCACCAGCAGCACTGACTTGCCCTCGGCCACACCCGCCTGCGCGGCGGCAATGCCGCTTGGCCCAGCGCCGATCACGACGAGGTCATAGCGGGCTTCGGGAGCGGGAAGCTTGTCACCGATCGCAGAAGGATCGGTTCCTGAGTTCGCATGCATGGTCAAACTGCCTCAAGTGCCTGGGCGAGATCCGCAATCAGATCATCGACATGTTCAAGCCCGACGGACAGGCGCATCGTACCGTCGGTGATGCCGCCCGCGAGGCGCGCTTCGCGCGCGACGGCATAGTGCGTGGTGGTCGCCGAATGGCAGATCAGCGTTTCCGATCCGCCAAGGCTGACCGCGAGCTTCAGCAGCTTCAGCGCATCGAGCATCCGAAACGATTCTGCCTCGCCGCCGTGGACATGGAACGAGAACGTCGAGCCCGCGCCCTTGCACTGCCGGTCGTAGACCGCGCGTTGGGGCGTGCCTTCCTGCAGGAAACCGAGGTAGGTCACGCCCGCCACCTTGGGATGATCGCGCAGAAATTCCGCAACGGTTCGCGCATTGGCCATCGCGCGCTCAATCCGCACCGAGGCGGATTCGAGGCTGCGCACCACGAGCCAAGCGGTGAACGGATCGAGGTGATTGCCCCAGGTCGTGCGCAAGCTGCGCAGCTGGTGGATCAGCTCCAGCTTTCCGCTCACCCCGCCCGCCAGCAGATCGCTGTGCCCGGCGCAATATTTGGTGAGCGAGGTCATGCACAGATCAACGCCCTGCTCGATCGGGCGCTGCGAAAACGGTCCGAGCAGCGTGTTGTCGACCACCACCAGCGGGCGGCGTCCGGTTTCGCGGCCGATCTCGTCCGCCACGGCAACCATCAGATCAAGATCGACAATCGCGGCAGTCGGGTTCGCGGGGGTTTCGGCCACGATCAGCGCCAGCGGCCCTTTGGCCAGTGCGGCGCGGGCTGCGGCGCGCACGGCAACTGGATCGGTGCCGTCGGTGTACGTCTCAACATGCGTGCCGAACTGCGGCATGACCGAGCCATAGAGCATGTCCACGCCGCCATAAATCGGCCGGCCATGCAGCACGCTGTCGCCCGGCCGCACGAACGTCAACGCGATGGAGGAATGCGCGGCCATCCCGCTCGAAAACGCGGCGGCAGCCTCCGCCCCGTCAATCGCAGCGAGGCGGCTTTCGAGGATATCGAGCCCCGGATGGCCGAGCCGCGAATAGATGTGCCCCCCCCGCTTCTGGCCACCCGTTTCTGCGAGCGGCCCGGTGCCTTCGAAAAACGCCTCATGCACATCCTTGGCGTGCTGCGCCGAAGGATAGATGAACGTCGAGGTCAGATAGACCGGCGGCTTGACCGCGCCGAGCGCGTCGGCCGGATCGTAGCCAAACGCAACGGCGAGGGTTTCGGGCCGGAGCGACCGGGCCTTCTGGCCCTTCGGAGAATCAGCTACCATGCGTCTCGACATACTTGCGGGCGGTGTCGCAATACCAGTCGGTAAAACGCAGCGCGAGCAGTTCGGCTTCCTGCGAATAAGGTCCGGGCGTGTAGCCGGGGCTGTTGACGCCGAGCTGGTTGTTTTCGGCCAGCTCCTTGTCCTGCAGGTTGGTGCGGGTCCACAAGTCGGTCAGGCTCTCGACCGTATAATCGACGCCTTCGACCGCATCCTTGTGCACCAGCCATTTGCCGGTAACCGCAGTTTCGAACGGGCCCACCGGCATCGCGCTGAACATGAAGGTGTGATCGGCGGTCGCGTGGAGGAAGCTGTGCGGATCGATGGCGAGGCGCATCGAACCAATATCGCCGCCATTGCGGTCGCACATCAGCTTCTGGACGAGGTGCTTGCCGTCCATCGACAGCGACACGACTTCGGGATTGAGCGAGAAGCGGGCCAGCTGCCACCAATCGCCCTCGATCGCCGCTGTCTCAAGGCCAACGGCGGCCATCTGTTCGTGGAAGGTCTGGACGCGGGTGTCACCGTCCACGTCGAAGTGCTTCTTCATGCCGACCGGGAAAGTGCGCGCCAGCTCAGGGTGGCCCGTGGCGCAGTGATAGCACTCGCGCCCATTTTCCATCACCAGCTTCCAGTTGGCATATTCGGTGATGGTGCTTTCAAAGGCCAGCTTGGCATCCTTGAGGTTGTGCGGCGCGAGGTACTGCTCGAGCTTGATGGCAAATTCATTGAACGGCGGCGGGTTGTCATCGAAACAGATGAACAGGCAGCCCGCGACGCGTTCGAGTTGGATCGGGCGCAGGCTGTGGGTGGCCTTGTCGAAATCCTCGGCCATACGCATCGCCGAAAGCAACGAACCGTCGAGCTCATACGTCCAGCGGTGATAGGGGCACACGATCTTGGGTGATGCACCGCTGCCCGGCGCGCAAAGCATTGAGCCGCGGTGGCGGCAGGAATTGTGGAACGCGCGGATCTCGCCGTCGCGGCCGCGCACGATCAGCACGGGCCACTTGCCGATCATCTGCGAGATGTAGCTGCCTGTCTTGGGCAGCTCGCATTCGAACCCGATCATGAGCCAGCTGGTGCCATACACCGCGGTCATATCGACATCGAACACCTCGGGATCGTTATAGAGGGCCTGAGGAAGGCAATGCCCCTCCGGCCGCCCTGCCAGCAGCGTGCCTATCCGGCTGAGATCGATCATGAGAGAAATGTCCAAGAATGAGCAAGGAACCGATGCTCTTCGGGTGGACCATGGCGGCGGAGGCATCCAATCGGATTTCCGCATGAACCTATGGCAAAATCACAAATTGACCCGCAACCTGCCCTCCGCCGCGTGGCCGGAGCGCGCAAGGCGGCGCGCCGGAAGATGGAAAACTGTCATAAAAATCATACGAATCAAGAGAATGTTCACACCATCACCGGAGCGTTCAGCAATCCGGGGCCAAAAAGCCACACTTTTTCACGACCTTGCCCAAAGGCAAAGAGGGGGTGGATTTCGCGCAGGCTTTCCCATACCGTTCTGCCAAAGCGGCAAAGTACGTGTGGAATGGGGAGTATAATCAGGGAATTGGCAGTTTGGATGGATATCGGCCGGGTCGCGGTCGATCGGCAGTTGGGCGCAAGTGTGCCTGCCAGCCCCTTTCCCGATTGCGGCTTCGCCTGATTTTTTCCGTATCCTGCCTACTGCGCCGCTTGGGCGGGCTGAGGGCCCGTTTTCAGGGTAACGAATTGAAACGATGGGGGTTCTAATGAAATCACGGTTTATGATGTCATGCGCCGTTGCGGCCGTGGCGATGGGTTCGGGCAATCTGGCCTATGCGCAGAACGCCGCCCCGCAGGCAGCCGCCGACACCCCCGCTGTCCATTCGGACGAAATCATCGTGACCGCACAGCGCCGCGATCAGTCGATCCAGGACGTGCCGCTGACGCTGCAGGCGTTCAGCACTGACACGCTGAGCAAGCTCAACGTCACCTCGATCGAAGGCCTGCTCAAGTACACGCCGAACGTCACCTTCTCGAACAACGGTCCGGGCCAGGGCGCGATTTTCCTGCGCGGCCTTTCGGCCGGTTTTGCCGGACAGCAGTCGTCGGCAACGATCGGCGGCTTCCCGAACGTGGCCGTCTACCTCGACGATCAGTCGATGCAGTTCCCGGCGCGTAACGTCGACATTTATGTTGCTGATATCGAGCGCGTTGAAGTGCTCGAGGGTCCGCAGGGCACCCTCTTCGGCGGCGGCGCGCAGGCCGGTGTGCTGCGCTACATCACCAACAAGCCCAAGCTCGGCAAGTTCGAGGGCCGGATGGAAGGCAGCTTCGGCGGCACGGCCGGCGGTTCGGTGAATGGTTCGTTCAACGCGATGGTCAATCTGCCGATCGTCGAAGACAAGCTTGCCATCCGCGCGGTGCTCTACGCTGACCACCACGGCGGCTACATCGACAACAAGTACTCGACTTTCACTCGGCAGCCGACCGACCTTGGTGCGTACTACCTCGCCTATAAGGGCAACCAGAACAAGCTCACCCCTGCGCAGCAGGAGAGCCAGGGCAAGTACGACAACAACTCGCTGGTCGAGGACAACTCCAACCCGGTCGATTACACCGGCGGCCGTGTCTCGCTGGCCTGGCAGATTGCGCCCGAATGGGACATGCTGGTGACCGAAGCGTACCAGAAGCTGGAATCGAAGGGCACGTTTGCAGTCCAGACGTATGACTACGATTACAAGCCGCTCACGGGTCTTTCGTCCACGTTGTTCTCGCCCCAGTACAACAAGGACGACTTCTCGAACACGGCGTGGACCATCAACGGCAAGATCGGTGATTTCAAGGTCATCTACACTGGCGCTTATCTGACCCGCCACATTTCGCAGCAGGGCGACTACACCAACTACGCCCGCTCGACCTACGGCATCTTCTACCAGTGCACGGG
This sequence comes from uncultured Sphingomonadales bacterium, assembly GCA_903828025.1. Lineage (GTDB taxonomy): Bacteria > Pseudomonadota > Alphaproteobacteria > Sphingomonadales > Sphingomonadaceae > Novosphingobium. The sequence continues at coordinate 5,265 of CAIKKO010000191.1, read as the reverse complement.
CGGCGCCAACTACTACTGGAACGTGGGTGCAGAACCCCATTGCTACTCGCCGACCAGCTACTGGACGGACAAGGTCCGCAACACCCACGAAAGCCACGAATTCCGCATCAGCACGCCGGATACCGGCCGGATCCGGGCCATCGCGGGTGCGTACTACGAATCGTTCAAGATTCAGGACAACCAGGACTGGGATTACAAGACGATCCCGTCGTGCGATCCTTCGCTGACGTCAGCGGCCATCAAGGCTGCCGGTACGGTCTGCATGGGCCTCGTCGCTCCTAACCCCGCCGCAACGCTCAACGTCGCCGGACCCCGCGGTCCGGGCGTTGCCTTCGGTGAAGACACCCAGCGCGGCTTCAAGCAGTACGCCCAGTTCCTCTCGGTCGATTTCGACATCCTGCCGAACCTGACCCTCACGGGCGGCACCCGCCACTACTACTACAAGGAATACGAGACCGGCTCGGTCTACTCCTCGTTCAACGGCGGCTGCTATCAGGTGCCGGTCTGCGCGACGGGTTCGAACCTCGATGCACAGAACCTCAAGTCGTCTTACAACGGCTTCAAGAGCAAGGCCACGATCGCTTGGAAGCCGGCGCCGGGCACCTTGGTCTATGCAACGTGGAGCCAGGGCTTCCGCCCCGGCGCGTTCAACCGTGGGTCTTCGGCCCGCGTGAAGGACCCGATTGCACCGCACGCACCGCAGCTGCTGGTTCCTGCGGCTTATGCCCCGGACAACCTCACCAACTGGGAAGCCGGTTTCAAGACCGACCTGTTTGACCGCAAGCTGACGCTCAACATGTCGGCCTACTACATGAGCTGGGACAACATCCAGATCGGCTTCTTCAACCCGGCAGCAGGCTTCGGCAACACCGCGTTCGCGGTCAATGGCCCGACCTACCACATCAAGGGTGTCGAAGCGCAGATCGTGGCTCGTCCGACCGACGGGCTGACGATCCAGGGTTCGGCAACCTACAACGACAGCAAACAGGCCAACTCGCCGTGCTTCATCGCCAACAACCCGGGTGTTTCGAGCTTCGGCAAGTGCATCACTCAGGTGTTCTCCGGCGGTGCAGTCAAGGACGTGCAGAGCCCGTTTGGCACCCCCGGCAGCATCACCCCGTTCAGCCCGCACTTCCAGGGCAACATCCGTGGCCGTTACGAATGGACCAAGGGTGACATGAACTGGTTCGTCGCCGGCGGCGTGAACTACACCAGCTCGTACTACAACGAGCCGGGCACTTATCCGTCGGGTGACGTTGCAGGCAACGGCAACGGTATCACGCCCGGCGGGATCATCGTCCCGGGTACGACCGTGCTGCGCTACAAGATGAAGGGCTATGCCCTCACCGATGCGCAGATCGGTTTCACGCGTGACAACTGGACCGTGACGCTGTTCGGCGACAACCTGTTCAACAGCCACGCCTCGACGTTCACCAACTCGTCGCAGTTCATCAAGACCTCGACGATCGTGCGTCCGCTGACCTACGGCATCAAGATCAGCACCAAGTACTGATCGGATGCTGATGACGTGACAGGAAGGGGTGGTGCCGCAAGCACCACCCCTTGCTTTCTGGCGGTTCCGCGAGTTTGATAGGCACGCGGCGGTTGCCGACAGGAAAGTGCGGAATGGCCACGCAAGTTAACTCGCCTATTTCTGACCACACCCGGCCTCCCCTGCCATCTGCCGCTCCGCTGGAGGCAGACATCAGGGCCCTGCACGCCCTTCAGGCCGAGGGTGACTATCCAGCAGCAGCGGCGGGCGCGAACCGCATGCTCGCAGCCGATCCTGCGAACCGTGATCTCCTGCTGATCGAAGCGCATTCGCTGCGCATGATGAAGCAGACAGATGCCGCGCTGGCGGCGCTCGAACGCCTTGCCAAGCACCATCCGGGTTTCAGCCAGATGTTTCTCGAGCGCGGGCTATGCCACGTCGCGCGGCGCGATGCGCCCGCCGCGATTGCCGATCTGCGCACGGCCGTGATGATCAATCCGGCGCTGTCGATGGGCTGGCGCATGCTCGACGGGTTGTTTCGGATGACGGGCGACACCGCGAGTGCCGGTTTGGCCGCGAAGCACTGCACCCATCTCGCCAGCCTCCCGCCGCCGATTGTTCATGCCAAAGTGCTTTATGGTGATGACGAGCTCGACACCGCCGAACTGCTGATCCGGCGCTTCCTGCTCGAGGTCGGCGATCATCCCGAGGCGATGCGGCTGCTGGCGCAAATCGGACACAAGCGCAATGTGCTCGACGATGCAGAAGCGCTCTATGAAGGGGTCCTGGCGCTGGTGCCGGACCACCGGGATGCACGCCACGAATATGTGCAAGTGCTGATTGCGCGCCACAAGTTTCCGCAAGCGCGTGCGGCGCTGGAGCCGCTGCTGCAGGCTGATCCCACCAATCATGCCCACCGCACACAGGCCGCCACCATCCAAGTCGGGCTCGGCGATTTCGAAGGCGTGATTCCGATCTACCGGGAGATTTTGCAGGAAATTCCGGGCGATGCGCCCGAAGCGCGGGTGCGCCGCGCCGATCTCAACCTCTGGCTAGGCCACGCGCTCAAGACCGAGGCGCGGACGGACGAGGCCATCGACGCCTATATGGCCGCAACCGCCGACCGGCCCGATTTCGGCGACGCGTGGTGGAGCCTCGCCAATCTCAAGACCTACCGGTTCTCGGACGCTTCCATCGCGGTGATGCGCGAACGGCTCGACCACGCCGCGACCACGGAAATCGACCGGATTCACATCGCTTTCGCGCTGGGCAAAGCGCTTGAGGACAAGGGCGACTTCGCTGGATCATGGGCCGCCTATGAACGGGGCAACACCATGCACCGCGCCAGCAACGGCTATATCCCGACGGTATTCGAGACCAACACCCGCGAACAGAAGCGCGTCTGCACAAGCGCCTTCTTCGCCGAGCGCGAAGGCTGGGGTCTGGATGACCCGTCACCAATTTTCGTGCTCGGCCTGCCGCGTTCAGGTTCGACTTTGATCGAGCAGATCCTTGCCTCCCACAGCATGGTCGAGGGCACGCAGGAACTGCCCGATATCCAGCGCATCGTGCACGAATTGCAGGGCCGCGAGCTCAATTTCGATGATCCGCGCTATCCCGGCGTGCTGACCGAGCTCGATGAGGCGGCGATCCGCAGCTACGGCGAGCAGTACATCGCCGATACTATGCCCAACCGCGCGCTGGGGCGGCCATATTTCGTCGACAAGATGCCGAACAATTTCCGGCACATCGGGCTGATCCACCTGATCCTGCCAAACGCGAAAATCATCGACGCGCGGCGCGATGCGATGGCGTGCTGCTTCAGCAACTTCAAGCAGCTGTTCGCGCAAGGCCAGGAATTCACTTACGGGATCGAGGATATCGCCCGCTATTACCGCACCTATGTCGAGCTGATGGATCACTGGGATGCGGTTCTGCCCAGCCGGGTGCGGCGGGTGCAGAACGAGGACGTGATCGACGATCTCGAAGGCAGCGTACGGCGGATTTTGGACTATTGCGGCTTGCCGTTCGAGGCGGCATGCATGGAGTTCCACAAGACCAAGCGCAGCGTCCGCACGCCAAGTTCCGAACAAGTCCGTCAACCGATCTTCCGCGACGGGCTCGATCAGTGGAAGAAGTTCGAACCTTGGCTCGAACCGCTGCGCGCAGCGCTCGGGCCAAATCTCGCCGCGTGACGACAAGCAAACTCAGGGACAGGATCAGCCAATGGCAGCAATAGGTGCAACAGCAGCCCCCGCCGGCGAGGAAAACGCCTCGTTCGGGCTACGCTGGTACGTGCTGTTCATCATGATGCTGGCCTATACGATCAACATCGCCGACCGCTACGTGATGTCGACCGTACTCGAGCAGATCCGGCTCGACCTGCACCTCAGCGACGGCGGCGTGGCGTTCCTGACGGGCGTGTCACTGGCATTTTTCTATGTCAGCATGGGTATTCCGCTCTCGTGGATTGCCGACCGCTACAACCGGCGCAACCTGCTGGCGATCTCGATCACGCTGTGGTCGCTGATGACGACGATGTGCGGCCTCTCCAAAGGCTATACCCAGCTGCTGCTCGCGCGCATGGGGGTCGGCGTTGGCGAGGCGGGCGGCACGCCTTCGTGCAACTCGATCATCTGCGACTATTTCCCCGCCGCGCGGCGCCCGATGGCGCTGACGATCTTTTGCCTCGGTGCCCCCATCGGTGCATGGATCGGGGCGGACATGGCCGGTGCGGTGGCGCATGCCTATGGCTGGCGCGCGGCGTTCCTCGTGCTCGGCATACCCGGCATCCTGCTCGCGCTGCTGATCATGGCGACGATCCGCGAGCCCAAGCGCGGCTGTCTCGACGTCGTCACCTCCGATGACAATCCCACCCTCGCGGAAACAATGCGCTTCTGCCTGAGCCAGCGTTCGGCGGTCCATGTCATGATGGGCAGCGGAGTTGCGGCGCTCTGGGGCTGGGGCCTGATGTGGTTCATCCCGACTTTCCTGCAGCGCACCTACAGCATCGATGTCGGCCAGGCAGGCGCGATTGTCGGGCCGATCCACTTGGTCATGGGCATCGGCGCTTCGCTACTCACCGCGTGGCTGCTCGGTCGGCCTTCGTTCACCGATCCGCGCAAGATTGTATATCTGCTCGGCGGCGTGACGGCTGTGGCCACGGTGCCCTCGATCCTTGCGATTTACACGCACAATATGGCGCTCGCGACGGTCTCGCTGTGGCTGTTCATTCCGGGCATCTATTTCTACATCGGCCCGGCCTTTGCGCTTGGCCAGAACCTTGCGCCGCCGAAGATGCGCGCGATGTTCAGCGCCATTGCGCTGCTCGTGGCGAATGTGTTCAACCTGATCGTCGCGCCGCAGGGTGTCGGCCTGCTTAGCGACTATTTCGCCGGACCTGCTGGCCCTGATGCGGCCTCGCTCCGTTCCGCGTTGCTGATCCTGGCCCCCACGGGCTTCTGGGCGGCGTTCCACTATTTCATGGCGGCCAAAACGATCGTCGAAGACCAGAAGCGAGCCATCGGTTATGTCTGAGCCAACTCCCCTCCCCTCCTACATCAACGGCGCATGGGCCTTGCCCGCGACCTCGACCGCAGTGTTCGAGGCCATCAATCCCGCGACCGAGGACGTCTGCGCGCGTGTGGCGCTGTGCGGGCCCGATGATGTCGACCGCGCGATGCAGGCCGCGCGCGCGGCGTTTGATGGCTACTCCGCGCTCTCGCTCGACGACCGTATCGCGCTGGTCGAAAAGCTGATCGCGGTGTTCGAGG
>CAIKKO010000190.1 GCA_903828025.1 uncultured Sphingomonadales bacterium | reverse complement strand
ATCCGCGCTCAGCACTTCGGGCAGCATCGGCACCACGCGGTCGGGGAAATAGGCGGAATTGCCGCGCTTCCTAGCCTCGCGGTCGACCGCCCCGCCGGGCCGCACATAGAAGCTGACATCGGCAATCGCGACGACCGCGCGGAAGCCGCCCTCGCCGTCTGGCTCGGCCCAGATCGCGTCGTCGTGATCGCGCGCATCGGCGGGATCAATCGCGACAATCGGCAGCGCGCGCAAATCCTCGCGCTTTTCTTGCGAAAGCGCCATGCGCGCCGCCACCGCTGCCTCATCCAGCGCGGCTTGCGGGAACACGAACGGCAGCCCGTGCTTGTGGATCGCGATCAGGCTGAACGCGCGCGGGGCAAGCGGATCGCCCAGCACTTCGGTGACCTTGATGCCCGCGCGGGGGCTTTTGCTCACCGGCTCGCCCAGCACCAGCTGGCCCTCCGCCGCGCCGCCCAGATCGGCGATAGCCACAGCGTTACGCACACGTTTGTCCACAGGCGCGAGCCACGGTTTGCCCGCGCCATCGAATTCGACCACCCCCAGCACCTGTTCGGTGCGCGTAGGCAGCTTTTTCATCGGATGCGCGATCAGCCCGCGCCCGGCTTCCTCGGTGCGCGCGAGCACCCGGTCGCCCACCTTGAGCGCGCCGCTGGCCGCCCGCGCCTTGCCGCGTGGCTCCACGATCCGCACGCGCGGCGGCGGCGCGCCGTCATCGGGCTGCCATGTGTCCGGGATCGCGAGCGGCTGCCCGTCCTCGATCTCGAGCACGCGCAGCACGGTCACTTTGGGCACGCCGCCCATGCGGTGAAACGCGCTGCGGTTGCCGTCGATCAGGCCTTCCTCGGCCATATCCTTGAGCAAGGCTTTCAGCGCGATCTTCTCGGTGCCCTGAAGCCCGAACCCGCGCGCGATTTCCTTCTTGCCCGCTGGCTCCTCGCTCGCGGCGATAAAGTCGAGCACCTGCTGGCGCGTGGGGAGCCCGTCGGGACCGTTCGGTGTCTGCTTTCGGAATGCCATGAGCGACCTGTGGCCGCTGGCGGGCCCGATAGCAAGGTCAGGGCTTGGCCGGAGCTTCCGGCGCGAAGGCCCCGCCCGGCACTGCCGAGGCAACCGGGCTTTCCGCCCCGTCCGCGCTGACTGCACTCACCCCGAAGAACCAGTCATCGCCGCGCACGCCCTCAAGCCGCACATGGGTTTCGGTGGTACTTCGCACGGGCTTGGCCTCCCAGCCCGGCGCATCGGTGCGCCGTTGCCACACATTGTAGCGCGCCGCGCCCGGCACTGCGGCCCAATCCACATCGGTAAACGTCTGGACCGCTGCCGTGACTTTGGCCTTCGGCGGCATCGGCGCAGACGCCAGCGCGGTCAGCGCGCGCACATTGAGCGCGGTCACTTTGGCGAGATAGGCAAAGTCCATCGCCTCCAGCGTATCGCCAAACGGCCGCCCAGCCTCGGTCCGCACGTTCTGATGCTGGCGCTCGTAGTTCTCCACCGCGACGGTAAAGCGCACCGCCGGATAGCCCGCCTCCTGCCATGGCAGATGATCACCGCCGCGCCCCATCCGGTCTGCCCGCCACACCTGCCGCACCGCCAGCCCTCCGCCCAGCCCGGCAATCCAGCGCGAAAGGTTGCGCGAAGGGCTGTCGTTCTCACCGCCGATGGCCCGCTGCGCATCGCGCGCGGCTGCGCTCGCATCGGCGCGCGGCCCTTCAGAGAACAGGCGCACGTGATCCGCATCGACCAGCCCGTCAGACCCGCGCGAATTGCCGACGATATCGTTGTTGAGCACCGCTTTGACCGTCCAGCCCTGCTTTTTGGCATAGTCCGCCAGCAACGCTCCGCCATAAAGCCCCTGCTCCTCGCCCGAAAGCACGGCATAAACGATGGTTCCGGCAAACTTTTGCTGCGACAGCACCCGCGCCGCTTCCAGCACAAGCGCGGTGCCCGAACCGTCATCGTTCGCCCCTGGCGCGATGCCCGCAGCATCGAGCGGATCGGAATTGCGGCTGTCGATATGCCCCTGCACGATCACGACTTCGTTGGGACGCTGGGTTCCGCGCTGGATCGCGACGACATCGACCAGCCGCGTCGGCGTTGGCACCCGCTCGCCCTGCACCGTGGTTTCGGGCAGCACGATCTCGAAGCATCCGCCGCAGGCCGCACCCGTCTTGCGCAGTTCCGCTTCGGCCCATGTCCGCGCCGCGCCAATGCCGCGCTTGGGATCGGTCTGCGCCGAGAGCGTGTGGCGCGTGCCGAACGCCACCAGCCGCGCCACATCGGCCTCAAGCCGGGCTTGCGACACCTCCTCCGCAGGCCCGGCCAAGGCAGGGAGCGGAAGCATCAGGGCGAGGAGCGCGAGCGGGAGCTTTTTCATGCCACCACTTTACGCACCGGGGCCGCGTCGGCAAGCGCCTGCCCCAAGGGGCTCAATAAGCCCGCGCCACCAGAATCCGCTCCACCGCCGGCTCACCCGTGAACAGGCATGTCCCCGAAACTGGCGCATCGTCCATCGGCGTGTTGCGGATCGTCAGTTTGAGCGCTTTCAGCTGCTCGACCACTTTGTCGAGCGCCGCCCCCGTCGGGCGCGACCAGCCCAGCTCGACCCAGCCCGGAACGGCCTTATCCTCGCTGAAATACGCCTCCAGCCCCGCCACACTGTCGATATCGCGCACAATCTGCGCATCACGGCGCGCGCGCGCTTCCTCGAACAGCGCGGACTGGATCGCTTCCAGCTCGCCCGGCACCGAAGCGGCGAACGCGTCCTGCGCCATCGCGGTGAAGTTGGCCTTGCCATCTTCGCGCCACAGCCGGTCGCGGCGCAGCACGGAAACCTGCCCGTTCTCGGCATCGCGCCCGCCGATTTCCAAAATCAAGGGCACGCCCTTCTTCACCCAGGCCCAGCGCTTGGCAGTCGCCTTGCCCGGCCGCTTGTCGAGCAGCACGCGCACCTTTTCGCCGAACACGCTGTGCTGCGCGATATTGGCGCGCAGCGCGCTGCAATACGCCAGCAGCGCCGCATCGCCGTCGTTATCGCGCAGCATCGGCAGGATCACGATCTGCTGCGGCGCGATCTGCGGCGGCGTGCGCAGCCCGTCGTCATCGCCGTGCACCATGATCACGCCGCCGATCATGCGCGTCGAAACACCCCAGCTGGTGGTGTGGCACAGCGTCTGGCTGCCTTCCTTGTCCTGATAGCGGATGCCCGCCGCCTCGGAGAAGGTGGTGCCCAGATAGTGCGACGTGCCCGCCTGCAGCGCCTTGCCGTCCTGCATCATCGCCTCGATCGAGAACGTCTCGACCGCGCCGGGGAAGCGCTCGTTTTCGGGCTTCGGGCCTGCCACCACCGGCATGGCCAGCACGTCTTCGGCAAAGCTGCGGTACATTTCGAGCGCGCGCAGCGTTTCCTCCATCGCATCGGCCTCATTGGCATGCGCGGTATGGCCTTCCTGCCACAGAAACTCGCTGGTGCGCAAAAACATGCGCGTGCGCATTTCCCAGCGCACCACGTTGGCCCACTGGTTGGTGAGCATCGGCAGATCGCGCCACGACTGGATCCAGCGCGCCATCGCCGCGCCGATCACCGTCTCCGACGTCGGCCGCACGATCAGCGGTTCTTCGAGTTTGGCCTCCGGATCGGGGACCAGCCCGCCCTTGCCGTCTGCGATCAACCGGTGATGCGTAACGACCGCCATTTCCTTGGCAAAGCCTTCGACATGCTCGGCCTCACGCGCGAAATACGAGAGCGGGATGAACAGCGGGAAGTAGCAGTTCTCGACGCCCGCTTCCTTGATGCGTTCGTCCATCAGCTTCTGGATGCGTTCCCAGATGCCATAGCCCCAGGGCTTGATCACCATGCAGCCGCGCACGCCCGATTCCTCGGCGAGTTCGGCTTCGGCGATCACCGCCTGGTACCATTGGGCGAAGTCTTCCTGCCGCAGGACGGGCAGGGCGTGCTTGATCGATGCTGTCTGGCTCATTCGGGCCGGTTAGGCCGCAAAGAGGATTCGGGCAATCCTCGTGTCGCGAGGATGCCCGTCCTTGCTCAGCTGGCGAGCTGGTCCAGCTTCTTCTGCATGTCGGCCATCTGCTGGCGCAGGACAGCCAGTTCGTCCTCTGCAGGTGCAGCAGCCGCTGCATTTCTCTCCGCATCTACCGCCTGCACCGCGCCGGGCACGAATGCTGCGGTTGCGGCCTTGAACAGCTCCATGTTGCGCTGTGCGATCTGGGCCAGCGGATTGGCGCCGATACTGTCCTCGATCGCCTTCCTGAGCTTGGCCTGGTTCTCGCGGAAATGCTCCATCGAAGCTTCGAGATAGCTCGGGAGAAGCGCCTGCATCGAGTTGCCGTACATAGCAATCAACTGGCGCAGGAAGTTGGTCGGCAGCATCTGCTCGCCGCTCGCTTCCTCTTCCATGATGATCTGGGTCAGGATCGTGTGCGTCAGATCCGAGCCAGTCTTGGCATCCAAGACCTTGAATTCGATGTTTTCCTTGACCATCTGCGCGAGGTGGTCAAGCGTGATGTAGCTGGAGGTACGGGTATTATAGAGCCGCCGGTTGGCGT
>CAIKKO010000189.1 GCA_903828025.1 uncultured Sphingomonadales bacterium | reverse complement strand
TGGAAGCGGTGGGCCACTATGGCGCGCCTTACTTCCGCAGCTTCGGGGAAGGCGACAACGAGCACCCGATCGGTCCGGACTACGCACACCGCGCCGCGCCGACGTACTTCAACACCCGCAAGACAACGATCTACGGCGGCTCGAACGAGATCCAGCGCAATATCATCGCCAAGATGGTGCTGGGGCTCTGATAGGACATGAGGCCGCCGCGCGGGAAGCAGCGGCGGCCCAGTTTGGGAATTGAGGACAATGGATTTCAGCTACACCGAAACGCAGGACATGCTGCGCGACACGCTCGCGCGCTTCCTGGCCGATACGTATGACTTTGAAACGCGCAAAAAGATGCTTGCCCGCCCCGAAGGCCGCGATCCGGGCATCTGGCGCGCGCTGGCCACCGAGCTTGGCATTCTGGGCGCGCCGTTTGCCGAAGCGCATGGCGGCCTTGGCGGCGGTGCGCTCGAAAACATGATCATGATGGAAGAGCTGGGCAAAGTCATCGCGGTGGAGCCCTACCTCCAGACGGTGGTGATCGGCGGCAGCGCGATGAAGCATGCGGGCGGTGCCATGGCCGATGCCGTGATCCCCGAGATCATCGCGGGCAACGCCGTGATCGCGTTTGCCTATGCCGAACCGCAGGGCCGCTACGACCTCGCCAACATGCGCACCAGCGCCAAGGCGGACGGCGCGGGCTATGTGCTTTCGGGCCACAAGGCGGTGGTCTATGCCGCGCCCTGGGCAACGCACCTGCTCGTCACCGCGCGCACCGGCGGTTCGGCGCGCGAACGCGAGGGCGTGGAGTTGTTCCTGATCGACGCCGCTCTACCCGGCATCGTGCGGCGCGATTACCCGACCGTCGACGGTTTCCAGGCCTCCGAGATCTACTTCGAAAACGTCGCGATCCCCGGTGATGCTCTGGTGCCCGGCGGGATCGAGCTGATCGAACTGCTGGTCGATGAGGCCACTGTGGCCGTGTGCGGCGAGGCCTGCGGGGTGAGCCGCAAGCTGCTCGATGGCACGCTTGATTACACCAAGCAGCGCAAGCAGTTCGGCCAGCCCATCGGCAAGTTCCAGGTGCTGCAGCACCGCATGGCCGACATGTTCGTCGAGGTCGAGCAGATCGCCTCGATGGCGGTGATGGGCACGCTCAAGCTCGACACGCCGGCCGACCAGCGCAAGGCGGCGGTCAGCCTCGCCAAGGCCAAAGTGGCGCGCAGCCTCAACTTCGTCGGCCAGAACGCGATCCAGACGCATGGCGGTATCGGCATCACGGTGGAGCTGGCCATCGGCCACTATTTCAAGCGCGGCACGATGATCGAGAACCAGTTCGGCTCGGCCGATTTCCACCTTGGCCGGTTCGAGGATCTGACGCTGGGGGCGTGAAGCGGGAGGCGGGCCCCTACGTCTGGCAATGCCCGCAGAAAAAGGTCGAGCGGCCGCCCTGTGCGATCCGCTCGACCGGGCGGCCGCAGCCGCAAGCCTCACCCTCGCGGCCATAGACGCGCCAGTCCTTGGCGAAATAGCCTAGCTCGCCATCGGGGCGCACGTAATCGCGCAAAGTGGAGCCGCCGGCGCGAATCGCCTCCTCCAGCACGGCGCGGATTTCGGGCACCAGCCGCCCCAGCGCTGCGCGGCTGACCTTGCCCGCCTCGCG
>CAIKKO010000188.1 GCA_903828025.1 uncultured Sphingomonadales bacterium | reverse complement strand
CGCTGTCTCGCGCTCGGGCAGGCGGTGGGGCAGGCGCTGCGGTCGTGGAGCGGGGCGGAGCGGATCGTGGTCATGGGCACGGGCGGGTTGTCGCACCAGCTGGAAGGCGCGCGCGCCGGGTTCATGAATCCGGAGTATGACCGCTTCTGTCTCGACCATCTCACGAACGATCCGGCGGCGCTCACTGGCCATTCCGCCGAACAGGTGGCGGAGCTGGCGGGCACGCAGGGGGTCGAAATCCTCAACTGGATCGCCGCGCGCGGGGCACTGGGCGATGCGCCGCAGTCTATGGTCATGCGCAACTATCATGTGCCGATCAGCAACACCGCTGCCGCCACGCTGGTGCTTGAACCGGCCTGAGGTGCGGCGTCAGGTCTCCGGGTCGCTTACCGCGAGCAGCGCCAGTTCGGTGCGGTTGTCGATGTCCAGCTTCTGGTACATCGCATGGAGGTAGACCTTGACCGTGCCCTCGCCGATGCCGAGCTCGGTCCCGATATCGCGGTTGCGCATCCCGCGCGCCACGAGCCGGGCAATCCGCCGTTCGCGCGGGCTGAGCTTTTCAAGCGGACCGGTGGCCTCGGGCGCGAGCGACAGATCGAGCGCGCGCTGGAGGTAGGACGGCGCAATCGCCTTCTGGCCGGACTGCACTTTATCGAGCACGTCGATCAGCTCGCCCTCGGCCCCGTCCTTGCAGATGATGCCTTCCACGCCGGCGCGCATCACGGCGAGCAGCTGGCGGTCGCTGATCCCCGCGGTCAGCAGCACGACAGAGCGCTTGTCGCCCTTCGCGCGCAGGGCTTCGAGCGTCTGCACCCCGTTCATGCCGGGCATATTGAGATCGAGCAGCACGATGGCAGGATCATGCGTTGCGATTGCAGCAATCGTCTCCTCGCCGCTTGCCGTAGCGGCGACGATCTGGAACCGGCTGCCCCGCAGCACGGCTTCGACCCCTGCGCGAATAAAGCCGTGGTCATCTGCAACGAGTACCGGTGTCATGATGCTGTCCTAGTCGGGAGTGCGATTTCGAGCAACACGCCCGGCCCATTGTTTGTGATCTTCAGCGTCCCACCCAAAGTCCCGATCCGCTCGCTGATCGATTTCGGCGTGGACACCGGTGCCAGACCCGGGAAACCGCACCCATCGTCGGCAATGGCGAGCGTGATCTGCGTGCCCGCATGCTCCACCGTGACGACGACCTCTCGGCACTGGCCATGACGCGCGGCGTTGGCCACGGCCTCGCGCAGAACCTGGCGCAGTTCATACGCGAGGCTGATCGAAACGGGCAGCGGCCTGACCTCGCAGACCAGTCGGACCATGATATCCCAATGCTGGCTGAGTTCGCCCAGCAGTGTTTCGAGCTCCTCGGCCACGTCGATATGCCGGTCGCCTTCCTCGCCGCGCCGCAAGCGCCGGATGGTCCCGCGCAGTTCGCCCTGTTCCCGGCGCAGGGCGGACTTGAGCGCGTCGACCTCGCCCGACGGATCGAGGCCCTCGCGAATCCAGCGGGTAATGGCTTCCAGCCGGAACTGGGTGCCGGCAAGGAACTGCGCCACACTGTCATGCAGGTCACGCGCCAGCGCGTCGCGCAATGCGGCGGCTGAAGCGGCCTGCGCCAGCTCGGCCATGTCTTCGCGGTCGAGCTCCGTGCTGAGGTGGCGGCCCATCGCCTCGACCAGCGGGAGATCGTCGACACACATGTCGGCGATGCCCCAGACCAGCAGTTGCCCGGGGCCGGACGCGGTTTCGAACGTGACAAGAAGGCCTTCGTCGACGTTGCAATGCACCGCCAGCGGGGCAGCAAACGGGCCGGGAAGGGCGATCGGGAACGTGCTGGTGCGGGTCATGATCCGCCGCGCACGCGGGATATCAATCAGCGCCGCACAATTCGGCTCGCCGAAGGCACCGTCAAAGACATCGGGCCCCAGCCGGTCGTGGATCACCGCATCGCCGGTGTCGCGCAGCACTTCGGTCCAGGGCTCCTCGCCGCGCGTGATGGCGATGGCGGCACCGGTGCCTTGCAGGGTTGCTCTGGCAAAGGCGAGCATGTCGATCAGCACGGCATTGCGCCGCCCGCCCGCTGTGCCGGGCGTCTTGGGCATGGGCAGCGCGCGCGTTGTGCGCTGCTCGGCGCTCAGCCAGACCATCGTCATTGCAAACACGCCGAAATACATCAGCCGCCGCGCGTAGAGGTAGACATCGAGGTTGAAACCGAGCGCATAGAGGCTCGAGCCGACGGTTGCGCTCAGCACGGTGAGGGCAATCGCTGTCCAGGCTACGCCCAGCCATCCCCAGCGCAGGGTCGCGCTGGCGAGCAGGAATGCGGTGACGGTCGGATAAGGGCTGTTGAAATCAGCAGCGTCGATTTCGGACAGATAAACCGCTGTAATGAAGGCAACAATGTCGATGCCATGGGCCAACGGCGCGAGTCTGTATTCGAACCACCAACTGGTCCAGGCCACGACCGCCATGAGCACCGACCCGACGAGATAGATCGACAGGAACAGATAGATGGTGGTCAGGTAACCCGTGCTTTTGGCCGGGGTAATCCACAGCGCGAGGATGAAAACGACCACCAGCGCCGCGCGGCTCGTGGCCAAGGCCTTTCCCGTCCGCCGAGCGAACATGCGCCGCCGTTCCACGTGCTTTATCTCCAGTTAATAGTAGATTTAACCTATGTTAGGGGATTCATGGGCTTTTTAGGTCTAACACGGTTCGTGAATTCGCACGATCTGGATGATTGGTTGTCCTTGCGGAATGAGCGTTATTCCTTCATTTTTACCTCCGCAATGGCGCTTTTTGATTTTCCGGTAGGGCTTCATGGGTGAATATGACCAAACTGCTGCGTTGCCGCGCCCTGACGTGGCCGATTCGGCACGAGAGCAGGCGGACCTGGCGTTGGACGTTCTGACATCTTTGACCAGCAAGCAGCGCGATGTGCTGGATCTGCTGATTCAGCATAAAACCTCGAAAGAGATTTCCCGCACCCTCGGTATATCGCCTCATACCGTCGATCAACGCATCATGCTGGCGCGGGCCAAGCTGGGTGTCGTCACGCGCGGCGAGGTGGCGCAGGCCTATCGCCGTCTTGTCGCGGATGCCGCACCGAATACGGGTATATACGAACGATCCGTATACGGGTTTTCCCATGTCGCTCCTGCTGCCGATGCCATGCACAGTCCATCTCAGGAGGACACGAGGGTCTGGCAACAGTCTCTGCCTGTCCGCCTCGAAGCGCTTCCCAGGGTTGCGCTTTCAGGCGGGGACGCATTGGCCGAACCCTACCATCATGTCCTCCCGGAGATGTTCGACGGGCCATTTGGAACGTATGTACGGCTGGGCACCATTGCGGTCCTTGCCATGTTCCTGATCCTGATAGTGATGGGCGGCCTCGCGATGTTTGCGCAGCTGTCTCAAATCATCGCTCATTGATCCGGGCGAACCTCTCCTCGTTCTTGGAACTGTGCGGGCCCGGGGGGGCTCCAAGCTAGGAGAGAAAGTCATGACCACTTTTGTTGCCAACACCTCGATCGAAACCGCCGATATGCCGCTGTCGGTCGCCCAGCTGCGCATCGCCCGCGATCTGCACAAGGCCGAAGCCGCGCTCGACGAGGCGCTGATGCGTCAGGCCACGCTGCTGGCCACGATGGTCGGTGCGCGCCGCGAAACCGGTGTTTCCCCGTTTCTCGGCCAGGAAGCGCTGATGCGGCTGGTGAAGAGCCAGGCGGCGATGGTCGATGCCGGCGGCGAACTCGCCCGCGTGCATGGACGGCTGAGCACCATTGCCGTGGAAACCTGCGGGGGCAACGACGCCTGCCCGCCGGCGGCGATCCTCGCTGGCGATGACATGTCCGACGCGGCCGAAGCCGCGGCCGTACAGGCTGCATAATGCCCGGTTGGGCGGTCGTCCGGGGAATCTGATTCACCATGCTGTGGCTTTGGATCCTCCGGATAGGCCTGATCGCATCCACGCTGTTCGCGGCTCGCAGAGGTGGCGAGCCCGAACAGCTGGTCGCGACAGTGCTCGTCTCCACATTCCTGCTGGATGTGGGCAATCATAAACTGTTCGGCGATCCGGCCTGGTATACGGTCAACCCAGGACATCTGGTGATCGACATCTGGGCCTTCTTCACCCTGCTTTGGGTGGCGCTTTATGCCAATCGCGGCTGGCCGCTGTGGGTTTCGGCCTCGCAGGTCCTCGTGGTGCTCGGCCATATCGCCAAGCTGTGGAACGAAGACATGGTTCGCCGCGCCTATTGGACGATGACGCAAATGCCATTCCTGTTTCAGCTCGTGGTGCTGGCAATCGGCACAGGCGCGCACATGGAGCGCCAGCGGCGCATCGGCCGTTACCATTCCTGGAGGCTGATGTGATGGGGCGCTCGTATCGCATCCGCGCCCGCTCCGCTGACGGTGGAGGCATCCGATGACCGGTCGCCGCATCCGCCGCCCGGACCGGCCGCGCCGCCTCGCCGCGATCCGCCGGATCGGCCCGGCTGCCAAGCCCGAACCGGCAGACCTGCCGGAAACCGGCACTGCCCATCTCGCCCCCGCTCATCTCGGCACTGCCCATCTCCCCACCGGCCAACTGGGCCTTGGTGCGATCGTGCCAGCGCCCTGCTACGGCACCGAGCTGGGTATGCCATCAACCCGCATATCCTCCGGTGCCATGCTCGCCTTCGCGCGGGAAACCTATAATGTCCGGCGTCGGCGCGGGCGGTTCCTGCCTGCCGATCTCTTTGGCGAGCCGACGTGGGACATCCTGCTCGACCTCTATGTCGCGACCCGCGAAAACCGATCCGTACCGACCACGAGTGCCTGCATCGGCGCGCATGTTCCGCCGACCACCGCACTGCGCTGGCTGCGCATTCTCGAGGCCCGCGGGCTGGTCGAACGCGAGGAGGACGACCGGGACGGACGCCGCACTTTCGTGCGCCTGAGCGAGCGGGGCTTGGCGGCCATGGAGGACTGGCTCCTCGCGGCCCTGACGACACTCGATCAGACGGTCGGCACGATCATGCGGCTTAGCGCCGGGTTGGGCGGGCCGATGGCCGAGGCGGCGGAATAAGCCCCCGGGATCTATCGACCGCCACGCGACGGTCCTTGACCCGCAGCCGCTTCCGGCTTAAGGGCGCGTCCATCCGGAGCGGTCTGCCGTCTCTGGCGAATTAGAGCTGAACATTGCCGGTGCGCGGTATGGTGGGCCCTGAATGGCGGAATTGCCGTCCTTTGCGGGCCTTCTCGTGTTTGGTCCATCCGTCCGAATCAGGGCAGGGGACCGGTCCACCCGTTATCTGTCAAAGTAACCCGGTGGCGTCTTGCTCCGGGTGGAGCGTTTTCAGCTCATGCAGCATGGCGGCTTGCCCCCAAGGGCAAGCCGGATAGTGGGTGTTTCCCGCTACCGCTGGATGAGAGCAAACCTTCACCTTGGTCTTGTCGCACCTGCAACCAAGGTGAAGAGTCTTTCATGCCTACAATCAACCAGCTGATCCGCAAGGGTCGCGTGCCCCAGAAGGCCAAGTCCAAGGTGCCCGCAATGGAGCAGAACCCGCAGAAGCGCGGCGTCTGCACCCGCGTTTACACGACGACCCCGAAGAAGCCGAACTCGGCACT
>CAIKKO010000187.1 GCA_903828025.1 uncultured Sphingomonadales bacterium | reverse complement strand
GTCTGGCCGATCTCGATGGTGCCTTCGTCGGGCTGTTCCTGCCCGGTGATGAGCTTGAACAATGTGGATTTGCCCGCGCCGTTCGGCCCGATCACCCCGACGATGCCGCCCGGCGGGAGCAGGAACGAGAGGTTCTCGAACAACAGCTTGTCGCCGTAAGCCTTGGAGATGTTCTTGGCCTCGATCACTTTGCCGCCCAGCCGCTCGGGCACCTGGATGACGATCTGCGCCTTGTTGATCACGCGGCTTTCGGCCGATTCCACCAGCTGGTCGAACGCCTTGATACGCGCCTTGCTCTTGGTCTGGCGGCCTTTGGTGCCCGCGCGGATCCAGTCGAGCTCGTCCTTGATCGCCTTCTGCTTGCTGGTGTCCTCGCGCTCTTCCTGTTCGAGCCGCTTGGCCTTGGCTTCGAGGTAGGTCGAGTAATTGCCCTCGTACGGGAAGTATTTGCCGCGATCGAGTTCGAGAATCCAGCCGACGACGTTGTCGAGGAAGTAGCGGTCGTGGGTGATCATCAGCACCGCGCCGGCATATTCCTTGAGGTGGTTTTCCAGCCAGTTGACGCTTTCGGCATCGAGGTGGTTGGTCGGCTCGTCAAGCAGCAGGATCGAGGGCTTCTGGATCAGCAGCCGGGTGAGCGCGATGCGGCGCTTTTCACCGCCTGAAAGGTTGTCGACCGGCCAGTCGCCCGGCGGGCAGCGGAGGGCTTCCATTGCGATTTCGAGCTGGTTGTCGAGCGTCCAGCCATCGACCGCGTCGATCTTGTCCTGCAGTTCGGCCATTTCGGCACCGAGCGCATCGAAATCGGCATCCTCTTCGCCCATCTCCATGCCGATCTGGTTGAAGCGGTCGACCATGTCCGCCGTGGCGCGCGCCCCGTCCTTGACGTTTTCGAGCACGGTCTTGGTGGTATCGAGCTGCGGCTCCTGCTCCAGATAGCCGACGGTGATGTACTCGCCCGGCCACGCCTCACCGGTGTAGTCCTTGTCGATCCCGGCCATGATCTTGATCAGCGTGGACTTGCCCGCGCCGTTCGGCCCGACGATGCCGATCTTGGCACCCTGATAGAACTGCAGGCTGATATTGCTGAGCACCGGCTTGGGCGCGCCGGGGAAGGTCTTGGTCATGTTCTTCATGACATAGGCGTACTGGGCGGCCATCGACTGTCCTTGGATCTGGGATATTGCGGTTTGCCCGCGCTCTACAGGCGCGCGGGCGGGGGAGCAAGCGGGGTGCGGCGCGCCGATTGCCATCGCGACAACGGGGCGAAGTGCCTCAGCCCTTCACCCCGTCCGCGAGCCCCGCCGCCTTTCGTTGGAAAGGGGCGGGGAGCCAAGCCGATTGCGTCAGATGCGCTCGATGATGATCGCAGGGGCCATGCCGCCCGCCGCGCACATCGTGACGAGGCCATAGCGGCCGCCCGAGCGCTCCAGTTCATCGAGCGCCATGCCGATGAGGATCGAGCCGGTCGCGCCGATCGGGTGGCCCAGCGCCATCGCGCCGCCGTTGATGTTCACTTTGGCGCGGTCCAGTTCCAGATCGCGGATGAACTTTTCGGCGACGACGGCGAACGCCTCGTTGATTTCCCAGACGTCGATATCGTCCTTGGTGAGCCCGGCCTTGGCCAGCACCTTCTTGGCGGCGGGCACCGGCGCATTGAGCATCAGCGTCGGGTCATCGCCCTGGTTGGCATACGCCACGATGCGCGCGCGCGGCTTGAGGCCGTGCTTTTCCGCGTAGGCGGGCGAGGTGATCAGGATCGCCGCCGCGCCATCGACCACGCCCGAGGAAGTGCCCGCGTGGTGTACCGGCTTGATATCGACATCGGGATAGCGGCGGTTGATCTGTTTGCGGAAGGTGACCCCGCCGCCCAGATCGAAGTCCATCATCGCGGCAAACGCGGGCTTGAGGCTGGCGAGCCCCTCGGCGGTGGTTTCGGGGCGGGGGAATTCCTCGTGGTCCAGCGCCACGCTGCCATCTTCGTTGAGCACGGGGATGAGCGACTTGGCGAAGCGGTTATCCTTGATCGCCATGTCGGCGCGCTGCTGGCTGACCAAGGCCAGAGCATCGAGCGCCTCGCGCGAGATGCCCTCGATCGTGGCGATGGCGTCGCCGCAGATGCCCTGGTGCGATTGCGGGTGGATCGCATCGAGCTCCATGTTGCCCGAACCCATCAGGCGCGGCGGGAAGCCGGCATTGGCTTCGGCCGCGGCGTTGGCGGCGGTGAAGCTCATCATTTCAGTGCCGCCTGCCACCACGCAGTCTTCCATGCCCGCCATGATCGTGGCCGCTGCAAGGTTCACCGAGGTGATGCCGCCGCCGCAGAACCGGTCGAGCGTGGTGCCGCTGGCGGTGATGTCATACCCCGCCGCGAGCGCCGACATGCGCCCCAGATCGCCAGCCTGCTTGCCGACTTGCGAGGAGGTCGACCAGATGATGTCATCCACCGTCGACGTATCGAGCTGGTTGCGCTCGGCAATGGCTTTCAGGACGGTGGCGGCAAGGTGCTGCGGATGCAGGTGCGCCAGCGCCCCCTTGCCCGGCTTGCCCACCCCGCGCGGGGTACGGACGGCATCAATGATATAGGCTTCGGCCATGACAGACTCTCCCAAAGGTTTAACCAAGCGATTAAACCGAGGCGAGGCGCTGTGCAAGGGGGAAGGTTGGGGGGAGGGGTGATGCAAAGGCCGCAGGATACATCTGCACTGAATCAATGGAGTATCAATTTTGGCGCATTCTTGGCTTTGAAACAGCAGAAATTGCGATAGGTTTGGCGCGATGAAAAAAGGGGCGATTCTCGCGGTTATTCTGCCAATTTCGGCTTGTACCGCAGTCACGGGGCCCGACCATGTTGGAGATTCCTACTATCTTGGCCTCGTCCACGTGCGCGCACCCAAAACGCAAGGACCGGTACTCGCGAGCGAAGTATCCGGCGTTGGTGCAGGCATCGGGCATGGTGCGTTTGTGGGCTATAATACGCGACGCGAAATCGTGATGGCGCCCGGTGATTGCGGCATGGTGCTTTTGGTCGAGCGCGGCACGGACATGAAGCAGGTCAAATCAATATTGCAGGCAGTGGGGGGCAATCCATGCGTAGTCGATTTTTCGGGATCTCAGCCGTAACCTTCGTTCTTGGGGGCTGCGCAATGCCGATGCATTCCAACATGATGGTGTTTGGCACCAATACCGCGCTGGCACTCTCGGTAGGCGCAAGCGCCACGAGCACGCCGGAAATCGTGGTGGGGTTCAAGCGCCAGGAAGTCGTGCTGATGCCGCTGCTGGCGAATACCGCCCTGGTTCCGGATGATGGAAAGACTTCTGACAAGTTGGTGCCATGTCCGGAGGTGAAAGTTCAGCCGCTAACTGCGGAGCAGCAATCGGTTCTCGCCAATTGCAAGTTTGTCGGTATTCAAGGCGGCCAAGACCTTGATAGCTATTCGGTTATGGCAAGCTTTGGCGCCAAATTCGATGCAAAGGGATCGCCCAATACGGCAGCTTCCGGTGGATTGGCGCAATACTTTGCGACGGGCTTGGCTGCTCGAAAACTAGCGGATAAAGCTGGTGCGGCGGCAGTCTCTACCGGGTCAGCGGCAATCGTCAACGCGCGGTTGAACGCGTCTGAAGAGGATAGCGCTGCGGTCGTCCAGATGATGGACAGTCCGCAGGTGAAAGCGCAAGCCGCTGCTATGGACAAGGATATTCAGACGGTCCTTCAGAGAGTGGCCGCACAGGATGCCGCTTCGCTTCCGGATCATTTGGCGAAACTGGACAAATCGCTTGTCGGAGTATCTCCGGTGTTTTCGATGGCCTGCACCGCGAAAAGTCCCATCGCCTGCATGGATATCATTCGTGGATCATCTTTCCCGGTGCTTGGGGCTGATGCATGGAGCGCCGCGGCTAAAATCAACTAATAGGATCGGAGTTTCGAAATGGCTGTGACATTGCATATTTTTGTTCAGCGGCAAGATGCTATCGCATTTCTTGCAGCCCAGCTGCTTGTGAGACCACCTGAAAATGTGGTGATGCGCGGTCCGACGAATATGGTTGCAATAGAGCGGAGCGCGCAAGTTGCCATCGTCCCCAATGGGGCTGCTGATCCGGGCTACCTCCCACCGTTGGACGGTGAGTTGTATGTGGTCATGGTGTTGGGCTAAGTATATTAGAAATATAGCGAAATTTACGATAGTTTAGTCCATACTTCACACGTTTTCTGCCCGCCTTAAGCCGCGCCGTAGGGTCTCCCTAGAGCGTTCCCGCAGGGCTGGGTCAACCGCAAGGAATCCCGACAGGGCAATGCTGGGACGGGCACGGCGGCAAACCTCGACAAGCAGCCCCGAGCAATCCTATGCTGTCGGCTATCCCGGCCGAAGGAGCCCCTTATGCTGCATGCCGATCTTCTGGAGCAGGCCCGTGCGTTGGGGGGGCAGATCACCGCGCTGC
>CAIKKO010000186.1 GCA_903828025.1 uncultured Sphingomonadales bacterium | reverse complement strand
GCGACCCTCTGCTCCCAAAGCAGATGCGCTACCAGGCTGCGCTACTCCCCGACTGTCCGCTGCCCTAAAGCAAGCGGGCGGGGCGGGGCAAGGCGCAATCGTGCAGCAAAGGCCGGTTCACCTTGTAACGGTCGGTTGCACTTGTAACACGATCGGGGCAGGCAGCGCGCCGACGTCCGGTTTTGGCCGGGCGGCGCATTCCAGACCGGAGCCGAACATGCCTGAAATTCGCAATGCCTGAAATTCGCAATGCCTCAAATTCGCAATGACTGACCTGTTCAAACGCCTGCGCTGCACGCTGGGGCAACATTCGCCATCCCGGCGTCAGGTGATCTACGAGGGGCATCTCAAGGTCGGCCCCTGCAAGCATTGCGGCAAAACGCTGGCAAAGGCGGCGGATGGGCGCTGGTTGCCCCGGAGCGATTAGCGGGTCGCGGTTGACCTTCGCGCGGCGCATGCCCAAGTCAGCAGGGCAGGGCGGTTTTTTCCGCCGAGAGGAGCGACCATGACCAGTTGGACTTCCACCGATCCCATGACCGGCACCGTGGTGTGGCAGGGCGAGGACGCGGATGTCGAGGCGGCGGTCGCGGCGGCGCGTGCGGCGCAGCCGGGCTGGGCGCTGCGCCCGCTGGCCGAACGGATCGCGGTGGCCGAACGCTTTGCCGAAGTGGTGAAGGCGCATGCCGAGGACTTCGCGCGGGTCATCGCGCAGGAAACCGGCAAGCCCTTGTGGGAGGCGCGCACCGAAGTCGGCACTGTGGCGGCCAAAATCGGCATTTCGGTCACCGCGCAGGCCGAGCGCGCGGGCGAGCGGCACAGCGAGGCGGGCGGCATCGGGCAGGCCTTGCGCCACAAGCCGCATGGGGTGCTGGCGGTGCTGGGGCCCTACAATTTCCCCG
Source organism: uncultured Sphingomonadales bacterium (assembly GCA_903828025.1). GTDB lineage: Bacteria > Pseudomonadota > Alphaproteobacteria > Sphingomonadales > Sphingomonadaceae > Novosphingobium. The sequence continues at coordinate 5,318 of CAIKKO010000186.1, read as the reverse complement.
CGCATCTGCCCAATGGCCATATCGTTCCGGCGCTGCTCGCGGGCAATGCGGTGGTGTTCAAGCCTTCGGAACTGACCCCGGCCTCGGGCGCGTTCATGGCCGGGTTGTGGCAGGAGGCGGGGCTGCCCGAGGGGCTGCTGGTGCTCGCGCAAGGCCGCGCCGATACCGGCCGGGCGCTGGCGGCGCATCCGGGGCTTGACGGGCTGCTGTTCACCGGCTCCTCGAACACCGGGCTCGCGCTGCATCAGGCGTTCGCCGCGCGGCCCGATCGCATTCTCGCGATCGAGACCGGCGGCAACAACCCGCTGATCGCATGGGACGTGGCGGACGCCGATGTGCCCGCTGCGGCCTCGCTCATCATCCAGTCGGCGTTCCTGTCGGCGGGCCAGCGCTGCACCTGCGCGCGGCGGCTGATCGTGGGGCCGGACAGCGAGGCGCTGATTGCGGCGGTGGTCGCCATGGCCGACCGGATCATCGCGGGCGGCCCGTTCGATGAACCCGCGCCGTTCATGGGCCCGGTGGTCGATCTGAACGCGGCGGCGCGGGTCGAAGCCGCGTGGCAGGCGTTGGTTGCGCTGGGCGGCACGGTGATCCGTCCGCTGGAGCGCCTGCGCGAAGGCACCCCGCTGCTCTCGCCCGCGATCATCGACGTGACCGGCCTTGCCGCGCCCGACGAGGAGATTTTCGGGCCGGTGCTGCAGATCATCCGCGTCGCCGATTTCGGCGCCGCGCTCGCCGCCGCCAACGCCACGCGCTTCGGCCTTGCGGCCAGCCTGATCGGCGGCGATGCGGCGCTGTATGACCGCTTCTGGGCCGCCTCGCGCGCCGGGGTGGTCAACTGGAACCGCCCGACCAACGGCGCGTCCTCCGCCGCCCCGTTCGGCGGGGTCGGCGTTTCGGGCAACCACCGCCCGAGCGCCTACTACGCGGCGGATTACTGCGCCTGGCCGGTCGCCAGCCTTGAAAGCGCAGCGATTGCCCCGGCGGCGCTGACGGGGCTGAAGGCTTGAGGAAAAGCGTGGTGGGCCCGGCAGGATTCGAACCCGCGACCTAGCCGTTATGAGCGGCCAGCTCTAACCGCTGAGCTACAGGCCCATGAGCATTTGGCCCACGATGGCTTGGCGTTAGTGCGCCGATGCCGCGTTGGCAAGCCGGGCTCAGATTTCCGTAGCGTCCATGATCTCGCGCACCGAGGCCGGGCGGATCTGGCGCTGCTTGAGATAAGCGAACACCGCGCGCCACCAGTCGTAGAGCTGGTCGAGCCCGTCGGCATCGCGCACATAGGGCGTGAGGCCGGGGCGCAGCGAGGGGCTGTGGAACGAGAACACCAGGATCGGCAGGCCATCGTCGATGGCGATGTCGATGCCCTTGATCGCTTCCTCGATGCTCACGCCTTCGGGGGTGAGCGGGATGCGTTCGAGCAGCGCAGCGCGGGCGAGCAGGCCGCGCAGTTGCGGCACGCGCCACAGCAGCGGATAGAGCCACGGGCCCTGTTTGCGCAGCATGCCCCAGAACACGGTGGTCAGCGGCAGTTCCATCAGCGTGCCGCGCGAGCCGACCCACCACGGCACGACCGGGTGATCGCGGAAATTGGGGCCGCCGTTCGAACTGTAATCAAACCGGGCGCGCACCGACGTGTCGATGGCGAGCGCGTTTTCCGCCAGCATCTGCGCGCTCGCGGGCCCCACGCCATAGCGGCCGGCGCGGTAGATCAGCGGCGGCGCGCCGAACGCGGCCTCGATCGTATCGCGCAGCTTGCGGAATTTGGTCGCTTCCAGCTGCGGCGGAAGATTGCCGGCATAGCTATTGTGGACATTGACTTCCTCATCGTGCGGCGGGCTCACCCAGGGGTGGAGCTGCACGCCCACTTCGGCGCGGCCCGCCGCCACGGCTTCGCCCAGCGCTTCGACCACCGCCGGGTCGGTCGCGATCGGATAATCTATCAGATAGATCGGCGCGATGCCCAGCCCCTCGCAGAACTGCTGAAATTTCGCGAGGCGCGGCACATGGCTGAGGCCATGGGTGGTGCGATCAAACGGCTGGGTCCAGTCGAATTCCTCTTCGGTATCGACCGTGACAATGAACCGCTGCCCGAACCCGGGGGCGAAGCGGACGTGGTCTGCCTGCGTTGGCACATCGAGAATGTTCGGTACTGCCACGCCTCCTTGTATCCCCGATCGCTCCCTAGCCCGTCTGCCCGGCGGGTCCGGCATCTTGGCTAGGAGTCCGTAGCACGGCGGTCAAGAGCGGGAGCGTAACCTCAAGCTGCGCGCCCCGGCGCACCAGAGCGCCGCCGGACGCACGGATCTCGGCCGCAGCGAGCCGCAGCGCGAAGCCGCCGCCCAGCATGGCCCCGCTCTGATGCGCCCCGGCAGCCGTGCCACCGGCATCGGGCGCGAACAGCGCCGCATCGTCGCGCATCGCCAGCGCAGCCGGCAGCCACAGCAGGAGCACGGCTTGCCCCGCGCGGGCGGCTGGCGATTGGGCGAGCGAGAGGGCCAGCCGTTCACCCGGCGCGGACGTGGCGGTGACGAACGAGAGCAGACGCCACAGCGTCCGTTCGAGCTCGAGCGGCTCCATGGGGACGAGCAGCGGCGCTGCGGGGATATCGCAGTGCAGCCGGATATCGCGCGTGGCCAGCATCGGTTCGAGCTGCTGCACCAGCTTGCGCAGCAGCCCGGCCCAATCGGCCTCACCCGGGGGAGCGGTCCGGGCCAGTTCGGCTTCGCGCAGGTCGGCTTCGTGCGGTACGGCTTCCAGCTTGGCTTCGAGCCCCGCCAGCCGCTCTATATCCTCGAACCCCGCCAGCATGCGCGCGGCATCCGAGGCGATGCTTGCGGCGAGGCTGCGATACTGATGCGGGGTCGGCCCGAGCAGCTGCTGCTGGATCAGTTCGGCAAAGCCCTGGATCGCGCCGATCGGCGTGCGCAGTTCGTGGAGCATCTGGCGCAGCCGGTCGGCATTGCTGACCGATGCCGCATCATCGCCACCCTCATCATCATTGACCGCCGCCAACGCGTGCGCGGCGGGCGGACGGCGCAACCGGGCGTGATAGCCCTGAAAATGGCCGGTATCGTGGGCAAACCACGGGGCAGCGTCGATCCGCCAGGTTCCGGCCACGGCGGCTGTGCCCTCGATTGTGCAGATCCCGGCGTCCACCGGCAGGCGCCCTCGCGCCGCACGGATGCTTGCTTCATTGCACGCGGCCGGTGCGTCGGGATCGCCCGCAAAGGGCCTAAGTCCGACGAGCATGGCGGCATAAGGCGCATCGGCTGCGGTGATCATGCCTTCGGCATCGAGCCGCAGGTCGATCGCGGTGACCTTGGGCGGGGTGTGCGCGGGCTCGTCGACGAAGGGCAGCCTCGACTGGCCGGTGCCCGGCGCGAACGGTGCGCCGGGCTGCGCCCCGGTGCCGGCGCTTGCCGCCCGCAACTGGCGCGTGCGGCGAAAGGCTTCGATCCGCTGGACGATCGCGCCGATCCCTTCGCCCCGCACGGGCACCGAAGCAGCCGAAGCAGCCGAGGGAGCAGGGGGGGGCGGGTTGGTCGGGGCAACCGCGGTGGTGGGAACGACAACGAGCCGGGGTGGGGCCTGCGCTGCGGGTGCCGTATAGTCTGGCGGCAGGGGCAGCGCGAAATCGGTGATGCCGAAGCGGGCGAGCAGCGCTTCGACTGCCGGGCCAAGGTCGCGGCGGTGGCGCAGGAACCCGCGCGCCTGCACCGGCAGATCGGGGATAAGCTGGAGCCACTCCGCCTCGCGCAGCCGCGCGCTGGTGATCGCGGCGAGTGCCGTTTTGGGACCGAGCTCGACAAAATGTTCGACCAATATCGGCGAGCGGAGCGTGCAACTGCCGATCAGCGCGCCGCTGGCGGCATCGCCCAGCGCGGCATGGAGCGAATCGATCCGGCCCAGCGCCGCGACATGCGCCGCGCTCCAGCCTTCCGCCGGGGTGCGGCCCAGAATGTCGACCAGCTGGCGGAATTGCGTGCGGATCGCGCCCGGTCCGGCCGCGACGGTGCGCAGCACGGTTTCGAGGCGATCGTCGACAATCATGCATGTTCCCATGTGGAAGGCATCAACGGGGACTGACCCGCGTGGTTACCCGAACCCTAACAAAATGCAGCGGTGCGGGAAGCGTCCTGTTGATTGCGTTGCATTGTGGGACGATTACGATATTAAACAACAAAATTATCGTTCGCAGCCACACAAGGTGTGGAAAGTTACCAAGATACGCGAAAATGGCCCGTCCACGCCGTCCGCCGGCATGGCATGACACAGCGGGCATTAACCAACAGGGCCGATGGCAACAGGCCAGTGGCAGCAGAGCGGGCAGGGCACACGGGGATCATGGCAACACTCGACGGGATTGATCGGCGGCTGCTCGCCGAACTGCAGGACGAAGGCCGCGTGACCAATGTGGAACTGGCGCAGCGGGTCGGCCTTACCGCGCCGCCGTGCTTGCGCCGGGTGCGCGCGCTGGAGGAGGCGGGGGTGATCCGCGGCTATCACGCCGATCTCGATCCCTCCAAGCTTGGTTTCGCGATCACGGTGTTCGCGCTGGTCAGCCTCAAAAGCCAGGCCGAAGAATCGCTCCGCCAGTTCGAGGAGCACATGCGCCTGCTGCCCGAAGTGCGCGAATGCCACATGCTCAACGGCGAGATCGACTTTATCCTCAAGATCGTCAGCCGCGATCTGCAAAGCTTTCAGGAATTCCTCACCAGCAAGCTGACACCCGCGCCCAATGTGGCGAGCGTGAAAACCTCGCTGACCATCCGCACCGCCAAGCAATTGCCCGGCGTGCCGCTGGGCGATTGATCGCCCCAACCTCCCTTCGGAAAAAGGCTGGCGTGAGCGATATCCCCGAAGACCTCCTTAACGCCTGCTATAGCGACATGCGCAGCATGGCCCGCCGCATCCTGTTCGGCGATGGTGTCTCGCAGATGATCCAGCCCACCGAACTCGCCAACGAAGCCGCGATCCGCCTGCTGCGCTCCAATCTGTCGGGCGTGAACGGGCAGGGGCACTTGCTCGCTTATGCCGCGCGCACCATGCGGCAGGTGCTGATTGACGAAGCGCGCAAGCAGGGCGCGAAAAAGCGCAAGTCGGTGGACATGATGACCGTGTTTCCGGACGATCCGGCGCAAGGGCTGGTCAATATCGAGGACCTTGACCGCGCGCTGGCGGAACTGGCGAGCCACGCGCCCGACTATGCCCGGATCGTGGAATTGCGCTTCATGCTCGGGCTCAGCGTGGCCGAAACGGTGGAGGCGACCGGCCTGTCGCACCGCACCGTGCTGCGGCGCTGGAACGCGGCGCGG
>CAIKKO010000185.1 GCA_903828025.1 uncultured Sphingomonadales bacterium | reverse complement strand
TGGCTTCGAAGGGCTGACCGATCCAGGTGTCGCAGCCGGGAAAATCCTGGCGATTGGCCGCCACATCGACAATGCAGCCGTCAGGGTCGAGCGAAAGGGTTACGTCGCCAGACGCCAGCAGAAGCCGGACGGTATCGGAGGCGTCGAGCGCTCCGAACGCGGCTTCTGTTCGCGTGAATGGCGTTTTATCCGCAATAGTTCGCTCGGGTTCGATCATGTCCGCGCCCGGCCCTAGCCGACGTTCACGATCCGGCGGCTGACCGCGCCGACCAAACGGTTGGCGAGAGCAAGCGCTCCGGGTGCATCAACCGCCGAGCCATCAGCCCCAACCTCGCTTGCCAGCGAAGGATTGGAATTAACTGCGTACCCACCAACCAGAACTCTAACATGTTGATTCATGGACACGCTTCGAACAGCCTTGATCAGTTTTGAGACCGCGTCGGTAGAGACATCACAAGATAGGGTCAACCCGACCAGGTCGTAGGGCCTGTTTGCGACTTTCGCGATGAGTTCACGCATTTCCGGGGCCACCAGAACTTCGCTCTCCCAAGCTGCCCGTACGAAGACCTCGTGCACCATAGTGGACCCGAAGCTGTGCTGCTCACCCGGCATGGGCGAGAACAACGCCCGGTGGGGCGCGCTGCTCGGTCCAGTTACGACCGGGCCGCCCCACGAGATCTCGCGCATGACTTCCTGCAGGCGCCACAGGCCGATCGTGACATCAAGGAAATCGCAGGCGTCCTCTTCCCAAAGTTCACCGAGGCGCCGAGCGGTCGACGCAAGCAATTCGACGAAGATCGCGTCCACCCCGACGCCGCGCGCAATGTAACTCTCAACATGGATGAGGAGCTCATCGGCCTGCAGCACGAGCGGCAAGGGCGCAAAGCTTGCCAGATCATGCGCTGTAATAAGAGGACCACCCGGGACCGCCGCCCGTTCGGGACGCAGGCGATGTGCAACCAGCATCTGAGGGATGATCTCGCCTTCAATCAGGGTGCTGATGGCCGCGCTTGAACGTGGGCGCACGTTATGACGACGCGGCGCGACGGCTTGGTTGCCGACTGGCTGCCCGCCGCTGTGTGACGAATTGCCCCGGCGCTCTTCTAGCGCCGAAGCCGGCTCCGCCGTGCGGGGCCCGGGCCCACTGGTACCAAACGCCAAGTCCATCCCAGACTCCCCCGTCCGTCGCGGTACGATAACCGCTGTGGGTGAGTGGTTAATACCGCTCCGACTCTGCCCGTCCCACAGACGTAACCCCAATTCCGAAGCTTGGCAAACCCCCTAGGTGTCAATTTTATTTGTCGTCCAATTTTATTGACAGTCCCTCAAAACGAGTCGTAAGCTTGCCCCAACAAGAGGATGGGAAGCTGGGAATGATGGAAGGTGGATTGCCAGCGCTGCGCGGAATGGGGCCAGGTTCGGCCCACCGCCAAAGCGCGCGGAAACCGGCCCGAACTGCCCCCCTGCTCTATACGCCTGAAGAGCAACGCCGCCGCGACGAGACCCCATGGACGCTCGTTCAGGGCCTGCTCGCACCGTTCCAGTTCGTCGTGTTTCTAGTCAGCATCACCCTGGTGTTGCGCTGCCTTACCACCGGGCAAGGCACCTTTGCCGCGGACGTTTCGGTGATCACCAAGACCCTTACGCTTTACACCATCATGGTTACCGGCTCGATCTGGGAGAAGGTCGTCTTCGGGAAGTGGCTCTTCGCTCCCGCGTTCTTCTGGGAAGACGTCGTGTCGATGTTCGTGATCGCGCTTCACACGGCCTATGTCGTGATGCTGCTGGGCGAGATCGGCACGGTCGAGGCGCGCATGCTGGTCGCCCTCGCGGGCTATGTCACTTACGTGGTCAACGCCGCGCAGTTCTTGCTCAAGCTGCGCGCTGCCCGGCTTCAGGCCAAGGCTGATGCGATTCAAGGCCAGCTTGCAGGAGCAACAGCATGA
>CAIKKO010000184.1 GCA_903828025.1 uncultured Sphingomonadales bacterium | reverse complement strand
GAAAGTCCACCTGATCGGTTCGGCCTTCGCCACCAAGGCATGCTGGGACCTGATGCGCGAGCAGAACTATGGCCGCATCCTGATGACCGCCTCGTCCACCGGCCTCTTCGGCAATTTCGGCCAGGCCAACTACGGCGCGGCCAAGCTCGGCCTCGCGGGGCTGACCAAGACGCTCTACCTCGAAGGCGCGAAGAACAACATCAAGGTCAACACGCTGGTGCCGGTGGCCGCCACGCGCATGACCGAGGACATCTTCCCGACCGAGGCGTTCAAGCTGTTCGGCCCCGAGAACGTGGCCCCGGCGGCGCTGTTCCTCGTCTCGGACGACGCGCCGAGCAACGCCATCGTCGGCGCGGGCGCGGGTGCCTATCACTCGGCATGGGTCACGATGAACAAGGGCGCGCTGCTGCCCCCCGAAGAGCGCACGGTCGAGGGCTTCGCCGCGCACTGGGCTCAGATTTCGGACCGCACGGGCGATTTCGTGCCGCAATCAGGCGCGGAGCAGAGCCAGGTGATCATCGGCCAGCTGCAGGCCGCGATGAAGGGGTGAGGGTTGGTTCAGCCGCTGGGGCAGGCGCTGCGCGTCGCCCCCGCGAGCTGCATCGTGCGCAGCCGCGCCTGCACTTCGGCGGCGGTAAGCGCGCGCGCCTGTCCCGTGGCATTGTCGATCAGCAGCGGGGCGGTGCAATCGCCGCGCTGCGGCCTGCCTTCGGGGATGACCAGCACCATGGTGCTGTCTGCATCGCGGTAGACCGCGCGCAGCAGGAGTGGCCCGTCGAAGCTGGTGCGGTGCGCCGCAGGTTCAGAATGGCAAGCTGCCAGAGCCAGCACCGCACAGATCGCAGCGCGCCTCAATCCTCGACCAGTTTGAGCAATCGCCGCTCCAGCGGAAACAGCACGCCAGACAGTTCGTGCCCGCGCTTCAGCACTTGCCCCGCCTCGCCATAAAGCGCCCACATGCCCTGCTTGCCGCGCAGCGCGGGGCGCTTTTCGATGCGCGCGGTGGGGCGTTCGGCGGTGCGGCGGAAGGCGGCGAAATGCGCCGCATCCTTTTCGAAGGTCATGGCATAATCGCGCCATTGCCCGGCGGCGACCATGCGGCCGTAGATATCGAGAATCTTGGTCAGTTCGAGCCGGTCGAAGGCCACTTGCGGCTCTTTGCGAACCTGCGGGAACGCCAGCACGGTGGGGTCAGGTGCCCCACCCGCATCAGCGCTGCCCTGCACGCTCAGTTGCGGCTCCTGCGCCGCGAACCGCCGCCGATCGGCGTGGGCGCGTCGGCCGCATCTGCAGACGGCGACTGGGCCGAGAGCAATGCAGAAACCTGCGATTTGAGCAACGCCACTTCGGCCTCCAGCTCATCCACCCGGCTGCCGCCCAGCGGTTCGCAGGGCTCCTTGCAAGGCGTGCCATAGGGGATGAAGTCCTTGAGCCAGGTCTCGACCGGCACCAGCGTCGAGCGCGCCTTGAGGCCCACCATCGTCGCGCCTTCGGGCACGTCCTCGGTCACCACCGCATTCGCGCCGACGCGCGCGCGCGGGCCGACGGTGATGGGCCCGAGAACTTGCGCGCCCGAACCCAGAATCACGTTGTCGCACAACGTGGGGTGCCGCTTGCCCGGAACGCCGTTGGCGGGGTTGGTCCCGCCGAGCGTCACGCACTGGTAGATCGTCACGTTGTCGCCGATCTCGGCCGTCTCGCCAATCACGGTATAGCCGTGATCAATGAACAGATGCCGCCCGATCTTCGCGCCCGGATGGATGTCGATGCCGGTGAAGAAGCGAGAAACGTGGTTGACCAGCCGCGCGAGGAAATAGAGCCGCAGGCCAAACAGCGCATGCGCAATCCGGTGCAAGCCAACGGCGTGAAGCCCCGGATAGAGCAGGATTTCCCAGCGCGAGCGCGGCGCAGGATCGCGCGCGCGGATGGAATCCAGATAGGCAATGAGGCTCATGGCCACAGTTTCTCTCTTTTACTGCTCCAGCGCAAGCGCGGCTAAAGCAGGCGTGGTTGGCGCTCGGCCTCCGGGACTCCATGGACCCGTTCGGCGAGAGCATCGCGTGCCAGCGATATGGTGACGGCGGCCTTGCGCTCAAGAGACAGCCTGTCAATAGTTTCCACCAGCGCCTCGGCGGCGGCATGGCTGCGTTCCAGCCGGGGCAGGACATAGCCCAGCACCCCCTCGCCCAGCGCCAGCCCGCGCCGCGCCGCGTGGCTCTCCACCAAGCCGCGCAGCAAGTCGTCATCGGGCGCGCCGATCTCGATCATAAGCGCCGCGCCGAGCCGGGAGGCGAGATCGGGCAGCGCGACCCGCCAGGCCCCCGGCGCGCGATTGCTGACGATCAACAGTGGACGCCCCTCGGCCTGCGCGCGGTTCCAGCGGTGAAACAGCGCATCCTCGGGCAGGCTGTCGGCATCATCCAGCGCATCGCCTGCGCCGCTTTGCGCAAACCAGCGCGCGATCAGGCTTTTGCCCGAACGCGGCGGGCCTGCGAGCACAGCGGCCCGGAACGGCCATGTTTCCGCCCCGGCCAGCGCCAGAAGCACGGGTTCGAGCGACGGGCCGGTCAGGATCGTCCCGGCGCTGGCCGCCGTGGTCAGGGGGAGAGCGATCTGGGACATTTGGCCAGCCGCCTACTTGCGGATGCTGAGCGCGCTGGCCCCTTGGGTGACCTTCCAGCCTTGCGCGCGCAGCGCCGCCGCCAGCGCCTCGATATCGCCCGCAAACGTCACCCGCAGCACCGACGTGCCGCCGATGGCGAGGCTGGTGCTCGCCGCTTCCTTCACGCCCGCGATGCGGCGCACGGCAGTCATCCCGGCATCGAACGCGGCGCTATCGGGCGTCGCGATCTGCACGGTAATCACCGTGTTGGGCACGGCGGTTGCCCCGGCCGTCGGCGCAGCATCGGGCGACGTCGCCGTCGTCGTGGCCGCAGACGGCGTCGGCCCGACTTTCGCGATGATGCTGTCGATCAGCGCCTGATCGATCTCGGGCTGCAAGTTGAGCGAAGGATCGGGCGCAAGCTGGCCGGACGCCAGTGCGCCGGCATAAATCCCGTCGAGCTTGACGATGGCCTCGGCCAGCATGGCGGGCAGCTTGTCTTCGCTGGGTGCGGTCAGTTCGAAGCTGCCGAGGAACTGGTTGTCGGGCCCGCGCCGCGCGGTGAAGGTGCCGCGCACCGGGCCGCCGGGCCACAGCCGCTCAAGCCGCGCCATCGGCATGATCACATCGGACGCGCCGAACGAATCGAGCACCAGCCGCCACCAGTTGCGGCTGCGGCGCGAAATCTGCCCGGCGGTGAGCAGCAGCGAATCTGCGCCCGCACCGCTGGGGCGGACATAGTCGATCACGCTCGTGCCGGTGCGGTATTCGGCCCAGGCCTTCTGCCAGGGGGTGCGCGTCTCAAACACCGAAGTGACCCCGCCTTGCGTCAGCACCGGAATCACCAGCAGCGGCGCGGAATGCGCGATCTGGCCTTGCATGCCGAGGTAGCCGCTGGTGCGTGCGCGGTCGAAAATCACGCCGAGCGTGGCGATATAGCGGCGCGGGCCGATCTGTTCCTGCCCGATCACCACGGCCGAAACCATCCCGTCGATGGTGCCATCATCGAGCGCGGGGGCCGCACCGCCGCCGCCCATCCCGTTCGATTTCCAGAGCTTTTCCCACGCGAGCCGCTGCGCCTGCTTCCACCCGTTGGCCCGCGCCTCCTCGGCGGTCTTGCCCGCAGCGTTGACCTCGATTCCCGTGACCTCGAAATCGCCGTTGCTGGCGACCGGTGCGATCTCGCGATCCCCTTCGATCTGCGCATAGATCACCGCCCCGCCCGCCGCGAGCGCAAGGCCCAGCGCGCCGAACACGGCGATGCGGGCCCGCCGACTCCAGGCTGGCCATTTAGGCATGGACGGCAAGATTGGGCGCAAGGCGGCCAAAGGAACTCCGATTGTTGGACGCGGGTGTTGCGCTGCTATTTCGCCCATACGGTCGATTGCGCGCGCTTTTGCCCAAAGCCAAGTGGAAATCCAAGAAGGAAAGCGCTAGTCGCTCGCGCCATGGCATCAAACGACGACACTTCGCAGCCCTATTCCTACGCCAAAGCCGGTGTCGACATCGCCGCCGGCAACGCGCTGGTCAAAGCCATCGGCCCCCTCGCCCGCGCCACCGCGCGGCCCGGCGCGGATGCCGAACTCGGCGGTTTCGGGGCGTTTTTCGACCTGAAGGCGGCGGGATACAAAGACCCGCTGCTGGTTTCGGGCAACGACGGCGTGGGCACCAAGGTCAAGCTCGCGATCGATCACAACCGGCACGATGCGATCGGCATCGATCTTGTCGCCATGTGCGTTAACGATCTCATAGTGCAGGGCGCAGAACCACTGTTCTTCCTCGACTACTTCGCCACCGGCAAGCTGGATGTCGGTCAGGCGCGTGCGGTCATCGCCGGCATCGCGGAGGGCTGCCGACAGGCCGGCTGCGCCCTTGTCGGCGGGGAGACGGCGGAAATGCCGGGCATGTACGGGGCAGGGGATTATGACCTCGCCGGTTTCTCCGTCGGCGCGGCGGAACGGGGATCGCTGCTGCCGGGCAAGGTCGAGCCGGGCGACGCCATTCTGGCCCTGGGCAGCGCCGGTGTGCATTCCAACGGCTATTCGCTGGTGCGCAAAATCGTCGAGCCCAGCGGGCTGTCCTGGTCAGACCCGGCGCCGTTCGCGCCCGGGAAAACGTTGGGGGAGGCGCTGATGACCCCGACCCGCATCTATGTCCGCTCGGTTCTGGCGCTGCACCGCGCCGGGCTGCTGAAGGCGGCGGCGCATATCACCGGCGGCGGGCTGCCGGGCAATCTGCCGCGCGTGCTGCCCGACGGCACCGATGCCGTGCTGGATCAGGCCTGGCCAGTGCCGCCGGTTTTCGCCTGGCTAGCCGCCACGGGCCGGGTGGCGCCGGCCGAAATGCTGCGTGTGTTCAACTGCGGCGTCGGCATGGCCCTGGTCGTATCCGACGCGGCCGCGGCGATCGCTGTGCTGCGGGCGCAGGGTGAGCAGGTCTGCCGCATCGGGACGATCATCGCGAGTGAGACCAATCCGGCCGTTCACATGAACCTGCCGGACGGTTGGCTGCTGTGATGCCGGGGCGACACGCACGATCAATCGCCGCAGTCGTGCTCCGGCCGCCCAAATCCCGTCATGCCGACGGAGGTCGGCATCCACGCCGTACGCTATTGAGCTCTCGCAAGGCGTGGATGCCG
>CAIKKO010000183.1 GCA_903828025.1 uncultured Sphingomonadales bacterium | reverse complement strand
TTCCACGCCGGCGGACAGGATGTGGAAATCATCTACAACCTCTCCGGCAAGACCCCGCACCCGATCTTCGATACCCAGATCGCGATGATGGCGATCAGCCAGTCCGAACAGATCGGCTATTCGAACCTCGTCGAAAGCTGGCTGGGCTTCACCGTCGACAAGGGCGCGCGCTTTACCGATTGGTCGCGCCGTCCGCTGACCGAGCGGCAGATCGAATATGCCATCGGCGACGTGACGCATCTGTCCAAGATATTCCCGCGTATGCTCAAGCGCCTGATCAAGACCGGGCGCGGTGAATGGCTCGATGCCGAGATGGAAAAGCTCGCCGATCCGGGCAACTACAAGTCCGATCCGCAGACCGTGTGGCAGAAGATCCGCGCGCCGAGCCGCAACCCGGCGGTGCTCGGGCGGCTGAAAGCCATCGCCGCCTGGCGCGAGACCGAGGCAATGGACAAGAACATCCCGCGCGGGCGGATCATGCGCGATGAAACACTCGCCGATGTGGCCAGCCATCCCCCGCGCGAGCAGCAGGACCTCGCCAAAGTGCGCGGGCTCTCGGCCGGGTGGAAAGACAACGACATCGGCCGCCGCCTGATGCAGGCGATTGCGGATTCCAAGCCCCTTACCGACGCCGAACTGCCCCCCCGCGCCCCGCGCGGTGCGCCGCTGGGCAAGGAAGGCGCGCTGGTCGCCGATCTGCTCAAGCTGCTGCTCAAGATCCGCAGCCGCGAGATTGATATTGCCGCCCGTTTGCTCGCGCGTAGCGATGATCTGGAAGCCTTGGCCGCCGGGCAGCGCAAAGGTCTGGCGATCCTTGAGGGCTGGCGCTTCGAGCAGTTTGGCCGCGATGCGCTGGAACTGGTCGAAGGCAAAGTCGCGTTCGCCGTGGTCAAGAACCGGCTCAAGATGGCGCATATCGACGCGATTGCCGGAAGCGGCGAGGACGACGCCGACGCCCATCTGGCCGAACCGGATGGCAGCCTTTCGCTCAGCGAGGATGGCGACGGGCGCAACTGGGATGAGGACGATGCGCCAGAGGCTGACGCGCCAGAGACTGACGCAAGCGACGCCTGAGCCAGTAGACGCATGAGCACGTACCTCCCCACGCTCAAGCAGCTCCAGTACCTTGTCGCGCTGCACGAGCACGGCCATTTCGGCCGCGCGGCGGAGGCGTGCTTTGTCTCGCAGTCCACGCTTTCGGCAGGGCTGCGCGAACTGGAAACGCTGCTCGGCGTGACTCTGGTCGAGCGCACCCGCCGCGTGGTGCGCTTCACGGCGCTGGGGGATCAGGTGGTGGCCAAGGCGCACCGCCTGCTGCGCGAGGGCGAGGAGCTGGCCGCGCTGGTGCAGGCGCATGGTGCGCCGCTTGTCGGCGAGCTGCGCATGAGCGTGATCCCCACCATCGCGCCGTTCCTGCTGCCGCGCATCCTGCCGCGCCTGCGCCGCGAGCGCCCCTCGCTCAAGCTGTTCCTGCGCGAGGAGCCGAGTGCAGCGGCGGTCGAATCGCTCCACCATGGCCGCGCGGATTGCGTGCTGCTCGCATTGCCCTTTGCCACCGGCGATGTGGAAGCCGCGCACTTGTTCCACGACCGGCTGCTTGTCGCGTTCCCCAAGGATGATCCGCGCGATCCCCCCGCGAGCATCGCGCCCGCGCTGATCGACGAGACGCGGCTGCTGCTGCTCGAAGACGGCCATTGCCTCAAGGACCACGTGCTCGCCGCCTGCAACCGCCCCGAACTGCGCGCCAGCGCGACGATGATCGGCACGAGCCTGCACACGCTGGTGCAGATGGTCGACAATGGCCTCGGCCTCACCATGCTGCCCGAAATGGCCGTAAACGCGGGCATTCTGCGCGATACCCAGATCGTCGCGCGCCCGCTCGAATCCGATCACGCCAGCCGCGAGATCGCGCTGGTCTGGCGCAAGAACTCCCCGCGCGGTGAGGAGTTTCGCCTGCTCGCTGAGGAACTGCGGGCGGGTTGATAATAGTTGATAAAGATGCCATCAAACGGCTTTCCGTGCTTTGCGTGAGGTTCACATGATCAGTGCCGATCTTGGGTCAAAACTCGAAGAGTTCGTGACCACATTGGTCACCACCGGACGCTACAATTCCAAAAGCGAGGTCTTGCGCGAAGGCGTACGCCTTGTTCAGGATCGCGAGGCCCGGCTAGCGGCATTCGATGCCGCGATCATGGAAGGTGTTCGAGAGGCCGACGCGGGTCTCGGTACGCCTGCCGAAGAGGCGTTTGACCGGTTGGAACGCAAGTATCGGGGCATGATACACCCGCAATGAGGGTGATTATGGCGCCCCGCGCGCTAGCGGATCTAGAAGCTATCGGCGACTTCGTCGCTCGGGAAAATCCCAGGCGCGCGATTTCCTTCGTCGGCGAACTCCGTGATCGCTGTCTCTCGCTTTCCGAGAATCCCGAGCGTTTTCCACTTGCCGAACGGCTCGCTGGCGTGCGCAAGATCAGCCATGGCAGCTATCTGATCTTCTACAGTGTCTATCCCGACCGCGTTACCATCGCACGGATTTTGCATGCGGCGACGGATTATTACGCGAGATTTCCCGAGTGATGAACCTCCCCCCCTACCTCCTGCTCGCCATCGCCATCGTCGCGGAGG
>CAIKKO010000182.1 GCA_903828025.1 uncultured Sphingomonadales bacterium | reverse complement strand
CGCGCATAGGCATCTTCGAGCGTGGCGTAGCGACGCGGCAGGCGCCCCGCCGCCTTGCGCTTTTCCGCGATGTAATCGCGCACGCGCCGGGCGAAGGGCACATCCTTCATCCGCAGCTCCCAGTCGGGCGTAGGGAAGATGCCCTCGATCGCCACCAGCTTAGCCACATCCTCGGGAAACAGCCCGGCATAGCGCAGCGAGACATTGGCACCCATCGAGTGCGAGATGATCGTGACCGGGGCGAGACCGAGCTGATGCACCAGCTGAGCGACATCATAGACCATGTCCATCGTGCGATAGTTGCCGTCTGAGGCCCAGTCGCTGTCGCCATGCCCGCGGTGGTCGAGCGCGATCACGTGCCAGTCCTCGCGCAGCGCCTCGGCCGTCCAGTCCCAGCTGCGGCAATGGTCGCGCCCGCCGTGGATCAGCAGCAGTGGCGGCTTTTCCGCATTGCCCCAATCGACATAGTGCAGGCGCAAGCGCTGGGAGATGAAGGTGTTCGAGGTGGGGCCAAGCAATGTCATCGGCCATCTGTGCCGCAGGTGCGAACAACCCGCAAGAGCGGTTCACACCGCTCCAGCGATCAGCGCTCCTTGGTGGCGCTGAAGGTCAGCTCCGGATTGCGTTCCTGCTGATAGCTCACGTCCCACGACGAGCGCGCCATGAACACCGGATCGCCATCGCGGTCCTTGGCGAGGTTCGACATGTTGAAATCGGCGAACCCCTTCACCGCCTCGACCGAGCCCTTGACCCAACGCGCGGTATCGAACGGCGATTCCTCGAGCACCGCTTCCACCTTGTATTCCGCCTCAAGCCGCGAGATCAGCACATCGAGCTGCAATTGCCCGACCACGCCGACAATCCACTGCGCGCCGATTTCCGGATAGAACACCTGGATCACGCCCTCTTCAGAAAGGTCATCGAGCGCTTTCCGGAGCTGCTTGGTCTTGGTCGGGTCCTTCAGCCGCACGCGGCGCAGGATTTCCGGCGCGAAATTGGGCAGGCCGGTAAAGCGCACGTCGTTCTTTTCAGACAGCGTATCGCCCACGCGCAAAGTGCCGTGGTTCGGAATGCCGATGATGTCGCCCGCCTCGGCGGTATCGGCAATCTCGCGGTCCTGCGCGAAGAACAGGATCGGCGAGTGCACCGCAATCGGCTTGCCCAGCCCCGAGGGCGTCAGCTTCATGCCGCGCTTGAAGGTGCCCGAAACCATGCGCATGAACGCAATGCGATCGCGGTGCTGCGGGTCCATGTTGGCCTGCACCTTGAACACGAAGCCGGTCACTTCGGGATAATCGGTCTCGATCGTGCCGTTCGAGCTTGGCTGGGGACGCGGCGGCGGGGCGTGGCGCGCGATGGCGTCGATCAGCTCGGAGACGCCGAAGCTCTTGAGCGCGGAGCCGAAATAGACCGGGGTAAGATCGCCATTGCGATAGGCCTCCAGATCGAATTCGGAGTAGCCGACTTGCGCCAGCTCGATTTCCTCAACCACTTCGGGCGGAACATTGCCCCAGTTGGAACTGACCGCATCGCGCTTGCCCAGAAACTCGCGGCTGTCGCCTTCGGGGCGGGCAATGGTGTTGGTCGCGAAATCGAGCACGCCTTCGAACACCCCGCCCATGCCGATGGGCCACGACATCGGGCAGACATCAAGCGCGAGCGCATCGGCCACTTCATCGAGCGTTTCGAACACCGCGCGGCCTTCGCGGTCCACTTTGTTGACGAACGTGATGATCGGCACCGAGCGCAGGCGGCACACCTCGAACAGCTTGCGCGTCTGCGGCTCGATGCCCTTTGCCGCGTCGATCACCATGATCGCGGAATCGACCGCCGTCAGCGTGCGATACGTATCCTCGGAAAAGTCCTCGTGGCCCGGGGTATCGAGCAGGTTGAAGACGACGCCGTCCTTCTGGAAGGTCATCACCGAAGATGTGACCGAGATGCCGCGCTGCTGCTCGATCTTCATCCAGTCAGACCGCGCACGCCGCGCCGCGCCGCGCGCCTTGACCTCACCGGCCAAGTGGATCGCGCCGCCTTGCAGCAGCAGCTTTTCGGTCAGCGTGGTCTTGCCCGCGTCAGGGTGCGAGATGATGGCAAAGGTGCGGCGATTGGAACTCATGACCCAAGCGCCTAGCCGAGGGCCGCCGCCCTGTCACCCACCAGCAAGGCAGCGGCGCAAAGCTTCGGCCTCCTGCGCGCGTAAAGGTCTGCCGCCAAGCGTGCCGATCTCGACGCGGCGGCCCTTGGCGGCTGCGTCGATGATCGTGATCCGCAGGCCGCGCGCCTCATCCCAAGCTTCGATCCGGGCGGGCGCGCCCTTGCCCGGTTGCCAGCCCTCGCCGCTCAGTCGGACCCCGGAGGCGAAGCAACCGGAAAGCTGGCCCGCAGGCAGCCGGGAATTGGCAAAGAGCAGCTTACGCACTTCGCCCGGCTGCACGTTCGCGCCGAACCAGAGCGCGAACAGTATCAGCGCCGCGATCACGCCCAGAAGCCAGAGCCAGGTGCTGCCCGCCGCGCGGGGTGGCGGCGCGGCTTCGCTCACGCTTCCCGCACCGTAACGTCCATGCGGACGCGGTGGCTTGCACCCGGTGCGAGGATGACCATGCCGGGCTTCTCGCGGATATCCCCGGCAAAGCCCACCGGGTCGGAATGGCCCGCCCACGGCTCGATGCAGACATAGCGCGCGCCGGGCACTTGCCACAGGCCGAGCGCGCACGTGTCCGGGAACGCCACATCGAGCCACGCGCCGCCTTCCGCGCCGTATGACAGGCTGCGGCTGGCGAGATCGGTCCAGATCATCGCATCGGCGGTGAACAAGCTCTCGCTGAGCATGAGTTCTCGGCCCTCAACCGGGGTCCGCTCACCTGCAGGCAACAGCAGGCCGGTGCCGGGGGTAACACGGCGGACGGGCTGCGGTTCCTCTGCCGCAAACACCAGCTTGTGCGCGGCCTTGTCCGCATCGGAACCATCGCCGCCGGGAAGCGGCCAGGCGAAAGCGGGGTGGTAGCCGAAGCTGAAGGGCAACTCGCCCGGCCCGGGATTGCTCACCGTGGCCTCCATCACCAAAGTGCTGCCTTCCAGGCGGAACACCATCTCCAGCACGAAAGCAAAGGGGTAGACCGCACGGGTTTCGGCGCTGTCGGTCAGGCGGAAGCGGGCCTCGGCCGCTTCATGCGCGACCAGCTCGAACGTGTTGCGGCGCGCGAAGCCATGCCGCTTCATCATGTATTCTTGGCCATCGACCCTGAGCGTATCATCGACAAGGCCGCCGACGATCGGGAACAGCAGCGGTGCATGGCTGGTCCAGAATACCGGATCGGCGTCGGTCATGTATTCACGGCCCTGCGTATCGGTGATCGACCACAATTCCGCGCCAAGCGGATGGATCACCGCGCGCAAGGTATCCGAAGCGATCGACACGAATTCGGCACTCGACATAAACAGGGTCTCCGGATGGCGGGCTGGACGGCCTTTACGCGATCTTACGGGTTATGTGCCAAACCTTTTGCCACCGTAGCCACCGGGAATTGCCGTGTTCCGCACCTCCTCCATCGCCGCTGTCGCAGCCGTGCTGATGCTGCCCGCCTGCAGCAACCCGCCGGGGGTCTACAGCCTGCCGGTGGACGAGGCCTATGCCCGGCTCGCCAAGGCCGACATCGACGGATTCCGGCTGGCCCGCCAGTGCGGCGTGCTGATCCACTTCCACGCCCAGCCGGACGACGCGACGCACAGCATAACCTGGAGAATCGAAAGCAGCGGCCAACAGGCGCTGAAATTCACGATCCACCTGACCGAAGCGCAGGCGAAGACGAAAGCCAGCTTCGAAATTCCCCTCGATCCCAAGGGCGGCGCAAAAGGCAAGGAGGTCTATGACGGCGACTACTTCGTGCCCCGCCCGGTCCTTCACCAGCCGCTGCGTCCGGCGCTGCAGGAATT
>CAIKKO010000181.1 GCA_903828025.1 uncultured Sphingomonadales bacterium | reverse complement strand
GACCCCGGCTTCGCCGCCCCCGCCGCCGCCGCCGCCGCCTCCCCCGCCGCCTCCCCCGCCGCCGCCGCCGCCTCCCCCGGCACCGGCACCTTCTCCGGTGGCACGGATCGGCTATCACCCGAATCTCGGATTGATCCTCGGCGGCCTTGCCGCTGGTAGCGGCATCGGTGCGATCATCGGATCGAGCGAGAAGCGCGGCGACAGCACTGGTGGCTGATCGGTTACAACGGCTCAGCTAATGCATTCCGGAGCGGCCCGGCCTGAAAAGGCCGGGCCGCTTTCTTATGCGAGCCACCCATCACGGCGACGCAGCACACGCTGATCCTGGGAGAGGAAGCGCAGGCGACCCCGCGTGCATGCTGCCTCAGCAAAAGTGCCCGTCCCCCGCCATGCAGCCGAAACCACGCACAGCGGCGGCGGGTTATCCGCTCAGCGCCAGGCGCCGCTGGCGTCGGAGGTCAGGCCCACCGCACGGTACGCCGCATCAATCAGCGACTGGCCCCGGGCATTGAGCAGAATGCCCGCGCCCATGCGGTTCATGGTATAGCCAAAACTTAACCCCAGCGCCGGATCGGCAAAGCCGATGCTCCCACCCATGCCGACATGGCCGAATGCGCTTTCGCCGAGAATCAGGCTGTCGCCACCAGTGGCGCGATTGTCGGTGCTGGTCATGAAGCCCATGGCAAAGCGCATAGGCTGGAACAACACGGCATCACTGTGGGTGGCGGCGCTGACCCGGCCCATGCGGTGGACGCGGTCCGCCGAGAGCAGCGCACCGCCTCCGTTCGCGAGCGGGGCGTACATCCCGGCAAGCCCGCGCGCGTGAGTGATGCCGTTGGCGCTGCCGATTTCCGCCGCATGAATCTCGCGCGAATTGAAGTCCGCACCGCCCAGATTGGTTAGGAACAGATTGGGCAGGCTGCCCGGCTGCGTGGTTGCGGCGCGGAAGAAGGCCGAGCCGAAATTGACTTCCGCAGGGTCGGGTGCGATCATCGGCGCTACGCGGCCTTCCTCGGCTTCGGGCAGACTAATATGGAAATCGAGCCCGAGCGGCCCGGCCACATGCTGCTGAAAGTATGCGCCCAGCGGCATGCCGGAGACGAGGCGCACGATCTGCCCCACCGTCCACGCATACGTTACCCCATGATAGCCCTGCCGCGTGCCCGGAACCCAATGCGCGGGCTCTGCTGCCACGCGCGCGGTCATGTAGTCCCAGTCAGCCAGACCGCCCGGCTTGATCGGGTCCGTCACATGCGGCACCGGCGAGGTGTGGGCCAGCATCATGCCGATGGTGGTCGCTTCCTTGCCGCCGACCGCAAACTCCGGCCAGATATCGCCGACCAGCGTCTCGTACGTGACAAGGCCCTGTTCGACCAGCATGTGCAGGCACAGCGCGGTCGCCGCCTTGGTGCATGAATAGACGATCGAGACCGTATCGCGCGTCCATGGCTCTGCCGTGTCCGGCTTGGCGAGCCCGCCCCACAGATCAACCACAGTCCGCCCATGATGCGTGATACACACGCTCGCGCCCACTTCCTTGCGTTCGGCGAAATTGGTGCGGAATTCGGCCAGCACACCTGCGAACTGGGGGTCACAAGCCCCGGAAATGGTCCGTCCGTCCGCGAGGTCTAGGGCAATTGCGCTCATGTCAGGATGAAATCCTCTGTCTTGAAAGACTTGGTCATCTTCCAATAGTCGACCAGCCGATAAGGCAGAAGCGCAAAAACGCGGCCCGCATCGTTGCGATACCAGTTGGTCAGGCCCTTGTGAGTCCACACCATATTGGCGTGCAGATGATCCACTTCGGCGACATAGGCGTCATGCGCGGCCTGCTTCACGTCGATCGCGGTGGCCCCGGTCTCGAGCACTTCGCGCAAGGCGGTCAGAATCAGGCGCATCTGGCATTCGGTGATGAAGATGACATTGCCACCGTGCGCAAGGCCGGTGTTGGGGCCCATCAGCGTGAAGAAGTTGGGAAAGCCCGGGACCATCGTGCCGATATAGATCG
>CAIKKO010000180.1 GCA_903828025.1 uncultured Sphingomonadales bacterium | reverse complement strand
GACGCGCCCGTGGTGTGGGTCAGCACGATCGGGGCTACGATCGTAGCCGTTGCGGTGCCGGTGGCGGTGGAAGTGTTGCCCGAACCGGCGAAGGCGGGGGTTGCCCCGATGCCGACCGATGCCAGGGTGATCATGGATGCGAGAATGATTTTCTTCACGTGAGTGCTCCTGATTACTAGCGCCCCGCAACGTCCCGGTCTCGGAGCTGAAAAATGCAACTTGCATCAGGGGGGCCTTTCGGCGCTCCTGATAAGTAAGTTTCCTAAGTAGAAATGGTTAATAACCGGTTTCCCAAAATGGGAATTGTGCGGCAACACGGTTGGTGAATCGAGCGCGCAGCGGCTATTTCCGGTCAGGTAAATATTTGATTTATAATTGGATTATTCCGGAAACGCGAGGCGCACCAGCGGCGCGGCGGGCCGGGTTGCATTAGGAATTACGCATGTCGGCGGATATCCGGGGAGGCCGCGCGTTAAGATTCGGAGCGCACAGCTGTCACGTGACGGTTGCCGCGAATGCGCTTGCACAGCGACCAGCGCTGCCCAAGGCGCGCGTTTGCTCAGGCGAAGCCTAACCCTTGGCCTAGCCCGTGGCCTAACCCTTGGCCTAACCTCAGCCGTAGCTCACGATGACCGTGAGGGTCGCGTGGTAATGGGCCGGATTGGTTCCCGCTGGCACCATCAAGGTGCCCCCGATGGAAAAGCGGTCTTGCCCATTGGCATCGAGCGTGCCGGACGCGCCGCTGGCGGGCTTGCTGCGCGTGCGCACCGTCAGTGTCTCGATGGCCAGATCGGGGGCGCTGCCGCCCGAGGCCACCAGTGTTCCGGTGGCGACAATCGAGGACGGCGCGTTCACCAGATAGCTGCGCGTTGCTTCGCCGCGCACGGCAAACTCGGACGCATGAACCCCGGGACAGGCCCCGCCGCCCAGACAGGCCGCGCTCGCGCCGCCGGTGTACTGCGCAACGTTTGCCGGATCGACGGTGATCGACCCGCTTTCCGTGCGCGAGGAGGTGAGCATTCCGAAATCGAGATCGCTGAGCGCGCTGGTCACGATCGGCTGGATCACGATGGCCTCCGCCTGCCCTTGCGCGGTTGCGCTTTGTCCGCTGGCTGCGGTGGCAGGGTTTGCCGCCAGCAGCGCCGCGACAAAGGCTGCGGGAACCAGTGCGGGCAGATCGAACCGCATCACAGTTCGGCCAGCACGGTGACGACAATCGGCAGCGGGATCGCGAGCTGCGCGCCGCCGGTGGTGCGGGCGATCTGCAGCGTGCCGCCGACCCGGAAGGTGCGCACACAGGTGCGCCGGTTGCACCCGATCAGCGTGGCCTGCACGGTCTGCCCGGGAAGCAGCGTGGCGATGCCGGGCAGATCGGTATCGAACTTGGTGAGCGAGCCGGTTACCCCGCCGCTGACCTGGCTCGCCGTGCCGGGCATCAACACCGAGATCAGCAGCGAATAGGCCGTGTTGGCGTTGTTGCCCCGATCATACGTGATCGTGAACTGAGCCGGGCCCGGCGACGCGCCGGTTACCGG
>CAIKKO010000179.1 GCA_903828025.1 uncultured Sphingomonadales bacterium | reverse complement strand
GATCCGGCCGCCGCGCGCGCGATGTTCGAAGGCATGGCACCGATGAAGCGCATGGCGCAGCTCTACGAGATTTCGGGTCTCGTCGCCTATCTCGCCTCGGACGAGGCCGGGTTCGTATCGGGCGCGGAAATCGCCATCGACGGCGCGACGACCGCAGGGATGATGGGCGTATGAGCGATCTCGGTGCCAAGCGGCTGGAAGGCCGGGTCGCGTTCATTTCGGGCGGCCTGCGCGGCATCGGCCTCGCCTGTGCGGAGCGGTTTCTGGCCGAAGGGGCCGAAGTCGTGCTGTCGGACCTCGACACCGAGGACAGCGAGACGGCCACCACCACACTCGCCCGGTTGGGCCAGGCCGCGAGCTACATCTGCGCCAACGTGGCGAACGAGGCCGACTGGGCCCGCGCGGCGCAGTCGGTGGAGGCGCGCCACGGCGCGGCGCATATCCTGATCAACAATGCGGGCACCGACCTCACCGGCCCGGTCGAGACGCTGACGCTGGAAAGCTGGCGGCGGATCATGGCGGTCAATGTCGACGGGGTGTTCCTCGGCACCAAGCACTTCGTGCCCCTGCTCGCGGCGAGCGGGGCCAAAGTGCAAGGCGGTTCGTCGATCATCAATGTCAGCTCGATCATGGGGATCGTCGGCATGAGCGAGGTTTCGGCCTACAACGCCAGCAAGGGCGCGGTGCGGCTGTTTACCAAGAGCATCGCGCTCGAATTCGCGACCAAGAAGATGCCGATCCGCGCCAATTCGCTGCACCCCGGCTTCGTGCTGACCCCGCTGCTCAATGCCGGGTTCCAGCGCTGGGTCGATGCGGGGGCGGCGGACAAGGTGCAGGATCTGATCGACGGGATGGCCGCGACCACGCCCATCGGGCGGCTGGCCGATCCGAGCGAGCTGGCCTCCGCCGCGTTCTTCCTCGCCAGCAGCGACAGCAGCTACATGACCGGCGCAGAGCTGATCATCGACGGGGGATGGACCGCACAATGACCATAGCACTCGGCAATGTGGTCGCCGTCGTCACCGGCGCGGCGGGCGGGATCGGCCGCGAGCTGGTCAAGGCGCTCAAGGCCGCGCATGCCACGGTGATCGCGACCGACATGGCGGCGGAAGCCGAAATCGACGGCGCGGATCGCTATATGCAGCATGACGTGACCAGCGAGGCCGATTGGGAAGCGCTCTCGGGGATCCTGCACCGCGATTACGGGCGGCTCGATGCGCTGGTCAACAACGCCGGCATTTCCATCGTGACGAAGTTCGACGAGACCCCGCTCAGCGAGTTCCACCGGGTCAATGCGGTCAACGTCGATTCGGTGATCATCGGCACGCAAGTGCTGCTGCCGCTGCTGCTGGCGGGCGGCAAGGCGCGGCCCGGCGGCGCGTCGGTGGTCAATTTCTCCAGCATCGGCGGCCTGCGCGGCGCGCCGTTCAACGCGGCTTATTGCACCAGCAAGGCCGCGGTGAAGATGCTGTCGAAGTGCCTCGGCGCGGAATTCGCCGCGCTGGGCTACAACATCCGCGTCAATTCGGTGCACCCCGGCGGGGTCGATACGCCGATGCTCGGCTCGATCATGGACCGCTATGTCGAGATGGGCGCGGCCCCCTCACGCGAAGTGGCGCAAGCCGCGATGGAAGCGCGCCATCCGATTGGCCGACAAGCCCGCCCCGCCGAAATGGGCGGCGGCGTGGTCTATCTGTGCAGCGAAGCGGCGAGCTTCGTGACGTGCAGCGAACTGGTGATCGACGGCGGCTTCAGCCAGGTTTGAAGCGGCGATAGCGGCCTGCGTTGCGTTTGACGTGGTTCCCCCCTCCCCGGCGGGAAGGGGTCGGGGGAGGGAGGACGGCGTTTCCGGCAAGCCCCCCAACCCAGTCTCCCCCGAACGGGGGCGGAGCAGAGCGATCAGCACAACGCCGGTTGGAATTACCCCCGCGGCACCGTGTTGCCCGAGATGATCGACGCGCCGTCGTCGATCACGTGGCTCTGGCCGTTGATGAAGCGGCTCTCGTCCGAGGCGAGGAACAGCACGAGGTTGGCCACATCCACCGGCTCGCCAAGGCGGTTGGTGGCCGAAGCGTTGTCGTGCGCCGGGGCCGCTGCGCCCAGTTCGGCGAGCTTGCCGCCAAGGCTCTGCACCATCGGCGTGTCGATCCCGGCGGGCAGCACCGAATTGCAGCGCACGCCGCGCCCGTGCTTGATGCAGTGCGCCGCCGTCGCGCGGGTATAGGCGTCAATCGCGCCCTTGGCCGCGCTATAAGCGGCAAACGTCGGCTCACCCTGGATCGCGGCAATCGAGGCCATGTTGACGATTGATCCGCCGCCATTGGCGGCCATCGCCGGGATCGCGTGCTTGGTGCCGAACACCACGCCATCAAGGCTGACCGCCATGATCTTGCGGTAATTGCCTTCGGTCAGCGTCTCGGGATCGCCGAATTCGACAATCCCGGCGTTGTTGACCAGCACATCGAGCCGCCCGTGGCGCGCCACGACATCGGCGATCAGCGCCGCCCATGCGGCCTCGCTCGTCACATCGAGGTGCAGGTATTCCGCGCCCAGTTCCGCCGCCAGCGCCGCACCCGTCGCATCGTCCACATCAGTGAGGATCACCGCTGCACCTTCGGCCGCAAACAGCCGCGCGTCCGCCGCGCCAAGGCCTTTGGCCGCGCCGGTGACAATCGCGACTTTGCCTTTGAGGCGGTCCATTTCAATTCTCCAGCTTGATGGCGCCGGGCCGCGGGGGGCCGGCTTCGCGGGCGACGAGCGCCGTGTCGTGGTAGTGGATCGTGTATTCGACCATCAGCCCATCCACGCAGCGGGTCGTCTCCGCCAGCGAGGAACTGATGCGGTTGCCGGTGAGCTTCGAGGTCATCGTCATGCGCAGCTGCAGGCAGAAGTAGTTTTCGTCCGACAGGATGCCGAGCCGGTCGACGACCACATCGTCCCAATAGCTCCACACGTGCGGGAACAGGCGCAGCAGGGCATCCTGCCCGCGCCACGAGCCGCCGAAGGGAAGCTCCGGCGGCTCGTGAACGACGTAGTCCGGGGCGGTGATCGCCATGACCCCCGCCCAGTCGCCCGCGTCGATGCAGGCGAGCATGGTGTGGGCCAGTTCGAGCGGGGTCTTGGTCATGGGGCTGGGCCGGCTCCGGATCAGAACTGGACGCGCTTGGTGTAGCCGCCGTCGATGATCAGGTTGACGCCGGTGCTGTAGGACGAGGCCGGGCTGGCGAGGAACACTGCCGAACGGGCCACCTCGTCCGGCGCGCCAAGGCGGCCCATCGGCATCTGCGCCTTGATGCCGTTGTAGAAGTCCGGCATCGCGCCCTGGATCATTTCCCAGTTGCCGCCGGCAAATTCGATCGGGCCGGGCGAGATGGTATTGACGCGGATGCCCTTGGGCGCAAGCGCTTGGCTGAGCTGCGAGGCATAAGTGATCAGCGCGGCTTTGATCGCGTTGTAGGCCTGCGGCATGATGAACGTCTCGACCGCAGCGGTGGACGAGAACACGAGGATCGACCCGTTGCCCGAGGCGGCAAGCGCCGGGGTCAAAGTCTCGATCCCCTTGACCGCGCTCATGATGTCCACGTCGAGGCACTTCTGCCAATCCTGCGTGGCACCCGCGCCCGAAACGCTGGCCATGTTGACGAAGATATCGCAGCCGCCGAGCTTTTCGACCGTTCCGTTCAGCCACGCGACATAGCCGTCGATATTGCCGGTCATGTCGAAGGCCTCGCCGTGCGCCTTTCCGGGGTTGCCCGCGAGTTCGGCGAGCGCCGCATCGACCTTCGCCTGATCGCGCGAGAAGAACGCGACATCGGCCCCTTCGGCGGTGAACAGCTTGAGCATTTCGAGGCCGATGCCGCGCGCGCCGCCGTTCATGATGACTTTCTTGCCGTTCAGACCAAGGTCCATTGCCGTTCTCTCCGAATGATTGGGGTACTCAGGATACCCGGCGGTATGCCCGACCGCGTGCCGTTTCATAATAGGCAAAAGTGAGGGGCTGGCAGCGCTCGTAAATGATAGTTTTGCGCGGCGCAGAATCGCCATAGGCTTGCCGCCTTGGGAGAGAACACATGACAACCACCGGGGCAATTACCGGACCGATCGAGGACCAGCTCGCCATCCGCGCGCTGCATGAATGCTATGCCGATGCCGTGTTCCGGCGCGATGCG